>NZ_JBWKME010000017.1:0-93469 GCF_056431085.1 Mesorhizobium waitakense
GGGTTTGGGGAAGCTCGTCTACCGAATTGCCTTCAGGCAGCGGTCACGGACATGATCAGGTCTTCGCGACAGCACCAGCCACTTTCTCCGAGACGAAGCCGAGGATGTTGCCGATGATCAGTGAAATCACCACGGCCGTCGCGACCTTGACGATGCCGGCGGCACCTTCGCCATAGGCGGCCGCACCTAGCAGAAAAAGTGCCGCGGTCGTTGCATAGCCATAGACCGCCGACGGAATGGCGCTCAGCAACGGCAGCTTGGCGGCGAGGATCAGGACGATGATCGAAATGCCGACGCAAATACCGGCCATGATCGCCGTAACGCCAATCGACGTCAGGGCTATCAAGGCGCCGACCGCGCAGATCGCGCCCCAGAGGTTTGCAACCGCCGAGTTCTTGAACCCGGCCTCCTTGCCGCCGCAGTGATAGAAACTTCCCCAGCCGACGAAAACCGCCCAGATCAGCAGATAAGGGTTGCCGATCGCGATCGCGGCCCAAGTTGCAATGCCTCCCATAATGCCGATGACGACGGCCAGTCCTGTCACAAGATCCATGTTGTCCTCCCGTTTTTAAACACCACGAAGCAAGGAAACTCGTATGGGATCGCGCTTCGCCGACGTTCCCGATCTGCAAACGTCATGGCATCGGCCATGACGCGGCACGCCCGTCTCGTGCCGCGTTCAGTCCAGAGGCTTTTCAGGGAACGATGACACCACGGCCGGTGAACCGGCGGTTCTTGAAATCGTCGAGCGCGGTGTTGATGCTGGCGAGATTGTATTCGGTGTAGTGCATCTTCACCTTGCCGTCGGCGTTGAGCTCCATCAGTTCGACAAGCTCGGTGAAATTGCCGACCAGGCTGCCGCCGATGTTGATCTCCTCGATGACGAGATGCGCGGTCGGTACGTTGATGTTGCCGCCATAGCCGACGACGAACAGTTGCCCGCCCTTGCGCACCATCTTCCAGCAGATGTTCTCGACACCGAGTTCACCGACGAAATCGATGACCACATGCGCGCCACCGCCGGTGATCTGGCTGACTTCCTCGACAATGTTTGGCCCGCCATCGAGGACGAAGTCGGCGCCAAGGTCCTTGGCCAGCACCCGCGCTGCAGGTTCGCGATCGACGGCGATGATGCGGCAACCCGAAATCGCGTGCAGCGATTGCAACGCGATATGACCGAGCCCGCCTATGCCGAGCAGCACGCAGTAGCTCCCCGGCCGCAGCAGCTTGGCGGCGCGCTTGGCGGCGCGGTAGGCGGTGATGCCGGCATCGGCCAGCGGCGCCACCTCGATCGGCGTGATGTTGGCGTTGAGCTTGATCAGCGAACGTTCGCTGGTGATGAAATACTCGGCGAAGCCACCATTCATGCCAAGGCCGGGGAACTGGCCGTTGTCGCAGTACATGTCCTCGCCATGGCGGCAGTTGAGGCAGATGCCGCATGAGCGGAAGGGGTGGCAGATCACCGCGTCGCCGCGCTTGACCGATCTGACGCCGCTGCCGACCTCCTCGACCCAGCCGGCATTCTCGTGGCCCATGATATAGGGTAACAGCGTGCCTTCAGGGTCCATGGTCGGCTTCCACACCCCTTCGATGATGTGCAAATCGGTACGGCAGAGGCCGGCGGCACCGACCCGCACGATCACCTCGTCGGGCGCGGTGATCGTCGGCGCCTTGACCTCCTCGATCTTGAGCAGGACGTTCATCTTCGGGTCGTATTCGTAGAGTCTGGCGGCTTTCATGGCTGTGTCCTTTCAACGTCGAAATCGTTCCGTTGCAATGTTGCTTCAGGCGCGGCCGAGCTTTTCCGACCCGCCGCCACGCGCCGGTCCGGCGGTCGGATCCTCATCCTCGGCCAGATCGCCAATCAGCGTTTCTGTGGTCAGGATCAGCGTCGCCACGGAAGCTGCGTTGGCGAGCGCTGTGTAGGTCACGCGGACCGGATCGATGATGCCTGCCTCGAACATGTTCTGATACGCGCCGGTCGAGGCGTTGTAGCCATAGCCGCCGTTGATGCGGGTGACCTCGACCACCACGGCTTCCGGGTCGGCGCCGGCATTGGCGGCGATGCGCCACAGCGGTCGCGACAGGACCGAGCGCACCAGGCGCACGCCCTCGGCGACATCGCCATCGACGCCGGCCGCGACCTTGTCGAGCAACGGGGCGATCTGCGCGAGTGCCGAACCACCGCCGGCGACGACGCCCTCCTCGGACGCGGCGCGCACCGCATTCAAGGAATCCTCGATCAGCTGGATGGTCCGCTTCTGCTCGACCGGCGTGACACCGCCGGCATAGAGGATCGCGGTGCCGCCAGAGAGCTTGGCCAGGCGTTCGCGCAGCTTGTCCTGATCGATGTTGGGCGGCGAGGCTTCATACTGCCGCTGCACCTGGGCGCGGCGCGATGCGATTGCACTGGGGTCGCCGCCGCCACGAATGATCGAGGTGTAGGACGAACTGGTCTTCACCCGGTCAGCGGTACCGAGATCCTCGGCAGTGACGTCCTCGAGCCGGCCGCCGAGATCGCGGGCGATCACCTTGCCGCCGGTGATGATGGCCAGATCCTCCATCATCGCCTTGCGCCAGTGGCCATATTCCGGCGGATGGACGACGAGATATTTTCCCGGCCCCCGCTTGCCGAGCAGCGTCACCACCACTTCCGGCGACATTTCCTCGGACACGATCAGCAGCGGCCGGCCAGCCTCGTCTGCAATGCGGCGAACCGCATCCAGCGCCTCGGGTTCCTTGATCTTGAGGTCGGTCATCAGGATGTAGGGCCGTTCGAGCACCGCCTCCATCTTCTCCTGGTCGGTCACCATGTGATGCGAGAGGTAGCCGCGTTCGAAGGACATGCCCTCGACCACATCGAGCGTGGTCTCGGTGGTGACGCTGAAGTCGGTGGTGATGACGCCTTCGGCTCCCACCCGCTGATGGGCTTCCGCCACGAGCGCCCCAAGCTTGGTGTTGGTCGCGGCGATGTTGGCGACCGAAGCCAGGATGCCATTGCCCTTTGCCGGCTTCGCCGAAGCCTTGAGGGCTGCCACCACCGCCGCCACCGCCAGATCGATGCCTTTGCAGAGGTCGACGGATTTGACGCCGCGTTCATTCGCCTCGACACCGCCCTGGATCAGCGCGTTGGCGAGCACGATGGCGGTCGTGGTGCCGTCACCGGCGATTTCGTTGGTCTGCATCGACACTTCGCGGACCACTTGCGCGCCCATGTTTTCGAAACGGTCGTGCAGTTCGATCTCGGAGGCGATGCTGACGCCGTCGCGGGTCACCATCGGTGTCCCGATCGGCCGGTCGATCATGGCGTTCATGCCTTTGGGGCCGAGCGTCGGCTCGACAGCAGCGGCCAACCGGAAGACGCCGCGGGCAAGAGCACGACGCGCCTCGGAATTGTGAAGCATAATTTTGGGCATGATTCCTCCTTCCGCCTTACGGGCGGGTTGTTGGTTAGGGGCCTCGTGCTAGGGAGGCCGTTGTTGTCAGTTCTGCCTCAGGCGGTCGGCGCGGCTCGAGCCGGCACGCGATCCATGATGAAATCGACCAGTGTCGGTTCGCCGTCGATCACATCCAGTTCCTTGTATCTTGTGTGTTTAAGCCCCCGGCAAAGCGCGCCGTTGAACTCCATGTTGATGCGCACACCGCGCAGTTCGCCGAGATACCCAGTCAGGGCCGCGGGCGGAATCCGCTCCCCATCCCACGTCACGAAGACAGGATCATCGAGCCGGTGGTCGGGAAAACGCTCAAGCAGAACCGCCCTGTATCTCGGCTTCTGTTTGTCCGCTTCGCCCGGTTCGAACCGGGCAGCGTCGTATGCCGGCAGGTCCATCCCGAGAATCTCGCGATCGGTCAGACCGTGCTGCCGCAGGCCGCGCAAGACCGCCTCCTGGCGCCGCTTGAACGCCTTCATCCTGAAGGTTTCGCGCAAAGCGCCGAGATCCTGATCCTCGGCAAGCTCGGCAAAAATGTCGCCGAATGTCTTGCCGGCCTCCATGCCGCGATTGACCTCTTCGGCGAACATGTGGTCGTGCAGCTTGATGCGATAGGCCGGCGCCCAGGAGAGCTGGTCGAGCGCCTTGCGGACGCCGTCCAGCATCAGGAACGCGAAGTTGGGCGAGCACCAGTAGGTCGGCAGGCGGAAGTCTATCTCCACGCTGCCCTCGCCCGTCACCTGCGCCCGCTCGACGAAGCCCATCTCGGTGACCGGTTCGTCGAGCTCCGGGTCGTTGACCTCACCAAGGCGCCGCCAGAGTTCCTTCTCGCGGTTGCCGGAAACGCTGGCGGTCACCATGGCCCCTACTCCGCCGCGATGCTGAAGGGCGAACTGGCGAGCGCTTTCTTCTTGGCTTCAATGTCGATGTTGTAGAGACGCGCGGCGTTGAGGCCGAGGATCTTCTCCTTGATCTCGTCGGTCAGTTGCACCCCGCGTTCCGCGGCGATATCTTCTGGAATCTGGTAGGCCCAGAATTTCTCGACCAGCCAGCGCGGCGTCCAGATTGCGTAGTCGGAACCGAACAGGATCTTCTCCGGTCCGATCCAGAACAGCAGTTCGGCGATGACTTCGCCGAAATAGCGCGGGCGGGAATGGATGAAGGGCAGTGCCACCGCCAGGCCGCCATAGACATTGGTTTCCTGCGTCGCGATCCAGCAGAAATCGTCGAGGCGCGGCAGGCCGCAATGCTCGACAATCCAGTTGAGGTTCTGGAAATCCGTTGCAGCATGATCGACATCATGGACGTCGAAGGCGTCCTTCGAGAGCGGGATGATGGTCGGACCCTTGTGGACGTGGATGTTCTTGATGCCAAGCTTGTCGCAGAGTTCGAAGCATTTGTAGGCATCGGGATCGGTGAGCTTCCAGCCCTTGGAGGCACCGTTCCATTCGGCCGTGTACATCTTCACGCCCTTGACGTCATAGGTCTCCTTGAGGAAGTGGATGTACTCGAGCGCCTTCTCACCATCGCGCGGATCGAATGCGCCATTGACGATGAAACGCTCCGGGTAGCGCTTGGCCACTTCGGCGTTGCGCTCGATGGTGTTGAAGCCATTCTTGTAGAAGTCCTTGAGATAGGTCGACTGGACGATCGCCACATCGTCGGGACCGTCGATGAACAGGTCGCGATAGAGATCGTCGGCGCTGTACTTTTCGAACTTCGACTTCTCCCACAGCTGGTCCTTGGGGCTCAGCCCCGTGTGATAGGCATAGAAGCACTCGATGAACTGCTTGCCATGGACATTTTTCTGGTTCTCGGGGCTGCCGTCCCAGAAATGGGTGTGGCCGTCGACCACGAAAATATCCTTGCCTTCCGGTGTCCTAAACATTCTTCCCTCCGCGAGATGGGTGTTGATCGGTTCGGCGCGCCGCCATCACGCGGCGCGCCTGATTCTTTGGCGTCTATTCGATGTATTCGAACATCTCGTCCATGTTGCCGAACAGGATCACGGTGTTGTCGTCGATGCGCACCATCCGGCCGTAGTGGGTGGAGCTGTTGACCTCGAAGGTTTCCGCCGTCATCTCGCGGCCGAGATATTCGCTGATCTCATCCATCTTGAAGATCAGCTTGCCGCTGCCATCGATGCGGATCATCGCCGGCTGGTAGGTGATCGTCACCCCGGGCTTCTTGCCCATGAATTCGGCGATGGCCCTGGCTTCGACCGAGTCGTTCATGGTGACGCCGCACTGATGCGAAATCGTCTGTTCGAAGGTGATGTCCTTCATCTCCTTGAAGATGTTGGAATGAGTGGCGTCGCGTGCTGCTAATGACATGACAATTTCCCTTTTTTCAGCGCTTGAGGCCGAGTTCGCCAAGGATCTGGCCAATCCGTTCGTCGGATTTGGCACGGACATCCGCGAATGCGACCGGCTTGGAATGCGGCATCGACCAGATCGGCTGCAGGCCGATGGCTGCCTTGTCGGCCAGCGCGCCGTGTTTCTTGATCCAACCCTGGAAGAGCTTGCGGTTGGCGGCGCCATGCGTCTCGTCATTGGCGAGGAGGTGCATGAGGTCGATGGTATTGGCGAGGTTGCGCTCATAGTCGGCTTCGGCTGCCGAAATCACCGCCGGTGTGATGAAGTCGTGGTTGGCAGCGGCAATCTGCATCAGGAAGCCGGAGCGGAACACTTCGCCGACCAAGGGTTCGAAGATGATGTTGATGGCGAAATACTGTTCGAGATAATCGGACGCACCCATGATGGTCTCGACCGCTTCGCGCGTGCCTTGCCAGTTCTTGTCCTCGAGCCAGGCCTTCTTGCCGAGTTCGTCGTCCCAGCCAGGCAGGTCCATGCCGATCTCGGCAAGGTAGAGCGTGATGTCCTGCGCAAGCCTGAGCTTGTAGGACGAGTTGGTCAGCGTGGCGTTGTTGATCATCTGGGTGTAGCCGTAACGCTGCGCCTGCATCAGCGAAGTGCCGAGCCCGAATTCGGCGTGCTTCCAGGCGCCGAGTTGCGTCTGCAGGATCTTGATCCAGGCCTTGTCGAAGGTTTTCGGTGCGCCCGACTTGCGGGCATTGTTGATGACGCTCTGCACCATCGTCTCGATTTTCGACTGGCGTTGGTAGTGGGTGCGCTCCCATTCCTGATCGGGGGCGCGGAAGGCATGCCAGTTGGAGCTCTGCGCGGCGGTATTCTGCTTGACGTAGGCGCCCTTGCCGTCGGCAAACGAGATGATCCAGTCCTGGATCAGGTAACGCTCAGGATCGGGCTGCACGTCGACCGTCATGTCCTCATAGTGGGTGGCACGCTGACCCTTCGGGTCGAAATACCGGTACTTCCGGCTGTCGGAGTCGGCAAAGATCGCCGCACCGGCGGCTCCGGATCCGACTGAACTTGAAATAGCTGCCATAGTTCTCTCTCCCTTGTTGCGGTTGCGATTGGCCTTGCGTGGCCGCCCTCAATGGGCCGGCGTTGCACCTACCGATGTGGTGAACTTGTCGAAGAAAATCCGCTCCGTTTCGAACCCGTTCATGAACAGGACAGGCTGCAGCGCATCGATCATCGGCGGCGGGCCACAGGCATGGACATCGCCCTGCCCGTCGACCGCCAGTTGCTTGAGCTTGGCATCGACACTCTGGTGTACGAAGCCGCGTTCGCCCTGCCATTCGGCGTCATCGTTCGCGTGCGACAGCACGGGAATGAAGGTGACGTCGGAATGATTGCCGACCAGTTCGGCGATCCTGTCGAGATAGAACAGGTCGTTGCGCGTCCGGGCGCCGTAGAAGAAATAAACCGGACGCTTCTCGCCGCTCTTCAGATGGTCGTTGAGGATCGACCAGATCGGCGACATGCCCGAGCCGGCGCCAACCAGGATCAGTGGTCCTTGCCGTTCGTCGCGGCGGAAACAGGTTCCGTAGGGTCCGACGACGGTGACTTCGGCTCCGGCGCTGATGCCTCCGGAATCGAGTTCTCCCGAGAATTTTCCTTCAGGGTATTTTTTGATGATGAAGGAGAGTTCTTGGGTTTGGTCCGGCGTATTTGCCATGGAGAACGAGCGCGTAATCGTCTCCCCTTTTTGCGTGGTAACCGTGATGTCGACATATTGCCCCGCCCAGAACTTCATTGGGGAGCCGAGTTCGATCTCGATGCCGCGAATGTCGTGGGTCAGGTGCTCGACCCGAGCAATCCGGCCCTTGTACGTCTTCACGGCGATCGCTTTCGCCAAAATCTCCTCGTCGTAGTTGAGAAGCTCGACTTCCAGATCGGAGTAGGCGATGCAGCGACACAAAAGGACGTGGCCGCTCTCCTTCTCCATGTCGTTCAGCGCGAAGGTCGAGTATTTCAGCATTTCGGCTTCGCCATCGAGCAACACGCTTTTGCAGGCCGAGCATTGCCCTTCCTTGCAGCCATGCGGCAGGGCAATCCCCTGGCGAAACGCGGCGTTGAGCAGCGTTTCGCCATGCTCGACCTCGAAATCGACGCCGACCGGGCTAAGCCTGACCGTGTGGGTTTCCGACATGCGGACCTCCAGTGAGATGAGCCGAGGGGCGGGGCGAACCCGCCCCCCTTGGCCTGATCAGTTGCAAGGGGTGATGGTGAAGCCCTTGGCGTATTCCGCCAAATGCTTCTCGCGGTCCGCGGACGACATGCCGCGCAGCGCGTTCAACGGCGATCCGAGCGTGTTGCCGCGCACGTCGTCGAGCGTCCACATCTCCTTGTCGTCGAAGCGCATATGCGGTTGCGGAACCAGCGTCTTGCCGTCGGAACGGACGAAGTTCAGGTCCTTGATCGCATCAGCCAGATCCCAGCCGTCATAGAGCGTCTCCCACTCGCGCTTGCCGCTGAAGCGGCCCATCGCGGGCGTCGGACGGCCCTGATACTCGTCGGCAAAGGCCACCGTCGCGGTCCACTTGTCGAGTTCATGGGCGAAGGTGTGCAACTGGCCGTCGATCTCGCCGACCACCATGTCCTCGCGGATCAGGCAAGGAACGAGGCAGGACCAGCAGCGGTGCGGATAGACGTAGCCGACGTCGCTGTTGAAAAGCAGCACCTTCTCGCCCTTGTGGCTGAGCTTGGCGTACCATCTCCAGAAGTCGCCGAACTCGGCGTACCAGCCGGGATATTTGTGCTCGAACCACTCGAAGTCCTTGTCGGTCTGGGCTTCGATGCGCCAGAAATTGACCGGCCAGCCGACCGCGAAGAACTGTCCGACCTTGTGGACGTAGTTCTTCTTGGTGATGCGTTCCCAGGCAGCCTGGACGTCGTCGTGATGGACCTTGATGCCGTATTTCTCGAGCGGCAGCATGTAGGTGCGGTAGTAGTCCTCATAGATCCAGCGGTGCCACATTTCCGCGTAAGACTCCTTGTTCTTGTCGCGGTTGGTGGTGCCGTATTCGATGAAGGTGCCGATGGCGGCATCGACGATCGCGTGGTTCTGCCAGAAGGCGTAGCGCAGGTCGCGCTCGAGCAGCAGGTGATTTTCCGGTTCCTTGAGCGCCGCCATCAGCAGCGAGTGGCCGTTGCCGATATGCCTGCTCTCGTCCGATTGCACCGACAGGAAGACGGTCGGAAGCGCATAGTCACCGTTGCGGGCGGCCTCCGAAGGCATGGCGACGAACAGCGTGTTGGTGAAGGCGGTTTCGGCCACCACGGTCAGGTACATGCAGGCGGCGGTCATCGTGTCGCCGGTAATGAAGCCTTCGGCGAACTGCCGGCCGATGGTGGTGGCGTAGCACTTTCCGAAGGCTTCCTCGGTGATGTCGAAGCCGGCCGGATCGATGTAGTTCTCCATGTACCATTTCTTCAGGTTCATCTGGATGGTCGAATGACGGAACTCGTCGATCATCTGCATGGTGAAGCCGGTTCTGAGTTCCTCGCCAGGTGCGATGCGGGCGACCATCGCCATCGAGCGGGCGGCAGAGATTTCCGGGAAGGGAATGATGGCCAGGAAGAGCTTCATCCACTCGACCCAGCGCGGTTCGACGTTGCGGAACATGTCGCCGCGCAATGCCGCATCGAGCGCGCCATAGACGCGGTTGTCCTTCTCTTCCTGCATCGGGAAGTAGGATCGCAAAACCTGCTTCATCGGATCGCGCGGCGTCTTGTTGATCTTGTAGTCGGTTGGAAATGTCATCGCTTCCTGCACGTAGGAAGGATTCCAGCCGAGATCGGCAATCTTCTTGGTCGCCTCGCCGACGGAAATTCCGCGTTGCGAGGTAATCTTGTTGAGCGTCAGAGACGTCATGGTCATAAGCCTCCACCAGGTTAGGGCCGCGGGTCCCTCGACCCCGGCATGAAGCGGCGCAAAGCACCGCAGTGAGAGTGCGAACGGCATGACAAAGGGTTGCGCTTCGAGGCGCGACTCATGGCCCGGCCATTCAAGTGGATCGCGGCAAAGGTTTTCGAGGCGTTTTTGACAGAGACCCGCAGCGCCAACCGCAATTGCGATGGGCGTATCGAAGCGGAATTTGTCTCTGCTTCCTCCGTTCCTTCGTTCTTTTGGCACCGCGCCAAGCGCGATGGGCTTCTTGTGAAAATAAACAGTGCAAGCGTCGTGCCAGTTTGAAAACAAGGTCCGCGGCCAGCGCTTGAAACAAGATCGCCATCTTTTCGGCGTATGCGTGGACAGCAAACTGTAACGTTATCTTACAGGTGTAACTTACGACTGTAATATTTCCCATCTATTCGCAACTGCAACATATCTAGTTAGCAGTCGCAACAAATACCAAAACGCTGACGCCATCTATTTAACTCTCTGTCTTTCTCTACTATCTAAAGCACAGCCCGGGGCGGGCCTGGCGCTGGAGAAAGACCATGTCGAACGATAAGGACAGGAGCGGGCAGCCCCGACCAATGTCCAGCCATGCCGACGGCGTCACCGGCGATCTTGTCAAGCTGATGCCTCGCGATCTGGTCTTTGTCATGCGCTTCATGGGCGAGAGCCAGCACCGCCTGCAAAGCCATTTCCAGGACTTCATCCGGGCCGAGCTTGCCGCCGGCGGTGTCACCACGGAGACGCATCCGATGATCCATCTGTTCATCGAAAACCATGCGATCCTGTTGCGCGACTTCGTGTTTTCCGGCGTTTCGCTGACACGCCAGTTCCGCGTCGACGAGATCGAGCGCTTGACCGGCGACACGACATCGATGATCCGCGTCGACATCTGGGATCAGCTCAAGAGCCACATCGAGACGGCCGAAAAACAGTTCCATTCGCAGGCCGGCACGTTGCCCAAGTTGCTGTCGGCTTTCGAAAAACCGCAGGGATCTTTGGGGAGCGAAAAATGACCGGCGGACCCGATACTGCCAGGCGTGATGCGCTGCTTGCCCGCCGGCTTGACCTCGTCGCCAGCGTCTCCGCCCTCACCGCCGAAGCGCTGCGGCTCAATCAGAAACGCGCCGGCATCGAAATGGACGTCCTGCGCCTGGAGCTGGAAATCGGCAGAAGCGGCGCCAATGCACAACTGGTGCAGGATTTGCATGAAGCAGAGCAGAGCGCGGCGGCGATCATGCAGGCATGCATGGCTTGCGAGGATCGCATCGTCGCGGCGGAAGGCGACATCGAGGACGTTGATCGCCGGCTTGCGGCAACAGCGAACGAGGACTGACGGAGAGATGGCATGAACCAGCAGACGATGCAGAACCTGACCTTGTTCGATCTTTTGGCCCGCAGCTGGCAGCGACCGTCAGCGATCGCCGATCTGCGCTTCAGTGCCGACGGTTCGGCTGTCGCCTTTACCTCCGTCGACGGAACCGTCGTCATTGCCGCGGTCGCGGATCACGAGCCGCCGGAGTCGCGGATCAGGGTGAGCAATGATCTCGGCCAGACGACGATCCGCCCCAGGGAAAAGCCACCGGTACCATTGATCGCCACGGCGGCATTCGGGGACGGCGACGTCCCGCTCGCCACTCATGCGCATTCTGGCTTTCTGGTCGGCGCGGCCAGCGGCGAAGCGCTGCATCTGACCGCCGGCGGTGAAGTCGCCGAACCCGTGGTCAGGATCGACGGGCCGATCGTGGCCATCGATTGCAGCGCCCGGACGACCGCCGTCAGCAACGGAAAAGATGTCTTCCTATCGAGTGGCCAGGGCGATGCGGTGAAGCTGAAACATGCCTTGACATCGTCCATGGACGCCCTTGCGTTCTCACCCGGCGGGACACGCCTCGCCTGCGGCCTTGATGAGGGGCTGTCGATCTGGTCGGCCGAAGGCGACGCTGCCTTGATACGAGACATCCCTCTTTCATCGCGCCCGGTGTCGATCCGCTGGAGCGGCGACGGAGGTTGGTTGGCCTGCGGGCTGGAGACAGGCGGCTTTGCGCTGATCAGCCTGGCCGATGGCCGAGCGGATATCGTCGCGGGATTTCCATCGTCCGTTCGGACGGTGTGCTGGAGCCCGCCGGCAAATGCGCTGTTTGCCTCGGGCGCGTTCCGGGTCGCCGGCTGGTCGATGACCGCTCCGCCATTTGGCGGTGAAACCTCGGGCGCATTGGAGACGGGTCGCGCCGGGCTGGTTCTGGTCGAAGCGTTGGCGGCGCACCCCGAGAAGAAGCTGATTGCCGCGGGTTACGCCAACGGCCGTATCATCGTCGCCCAGATCGGGTCACGCGACGAGCTTCTCGTCAGGCCCCTAGGCAGCGCTGTCACCGCTCTCGCCTGGTCCGGCGACGGGCGGCATCTGGCGATGGGCACCGTCGACGGCACAGCCGCGATCGTCACCTTTCCCGCGCAGATGTTCAAATAGCGGACACAGTCGACTTGAAACAGGAGGATGAAATGCAGACCGAACTCACCGCAGAGGACGAGAGCAAGGACGAATTTTTCGAACGGCTGGCCAAGCTGTCGGAAGAGATGGTGGCCAGGCATGGCAAGGATTTCAGCATGGGCGCGTTGGTGCTGGCCGCCCGCTGGATCGCCGAAAACCGGGTCGGCAAGCTGAAGACCAACTAGGCTGGCGGGACTGTCCGTTCCTCAGGTGACGAGGCGATCCCGTGGAGCGGAGCCGCCGGCGTTGCTACGTCATGGTTGCAGCGTGCCAGACGGCGAAACCATTCATGCTGCCTCTGCCGCTGTCTGATGCCAGGCGGTTCGCTCAAACGCTGTCAACGTGCGCCGAGCATGGACCTTCGTGGCGCAAACCACCGCAAGTGCGATGAAGAAGAGGATGCCTGGATCGGCGCTGCCACCCGACAGTGAGCTGGCAATTATGCCGGCGAGGGAAGCATTCCTGACGCTCGTCACGACTGCTTCGGTTTCTGGGTCCACCCATTCCCGCATCCGTCCCAATCCGCCGACCAGGACGCCGAGCAGGATCGCCATCATCAGCGATCCGAACAGGCCAAGTTGGGAAAGGACTGCGATCGGCCAGCTCGATGCCCTGGAACTGCCGAAACCGACGCCAAGGCCGCTGGTGTCCAGGAAGGACTGCAGGCTCTTGACGTTCCAATAGGTGCGCTCATGGCCTGAGGCAGAATCCGCTTTGTTGATGATGGTGCTGTTGATCAGTCTGACGAAAGGCTCCATGGCTCCGGCATGGTAGAGGCTGATGCCCATGATGGCGACCACGCCTATCGCCATCAGAGCGGTTACCATTATGTCCTCGCGCTCAACCCGCCCCCTGAGGACTGAAACCAACATCGAGAAGGCGACCGGAAGGCACAGGAGAGTAAGACCGACGTAGGCGGTCGATGAAGTCGACAGAATGGTCAGGAAGAGCAGGATGCCCGCCAGCCACTGGGCAAGGCGTGACTTGGTCTTTCTCCAGTAGGTGTAGCAGAATGCCAGGCAGGCGAGCGAAACGCTGGCGAACGAAGAGGCCTCCGCAAATGGTCCCGTGATCCGCACGAAACCTTGCTCGACCGCTTCCGTTATGAGTGCGTAATTGGCGGTTCTGATCGGGGCCAGCAAGTCTCCCGCTCCTGCATTCTTGCCGATAAAATCGACCAGCCCCATGCCCGTGTGCAGACCGCACCACAAGAAGAAGCCGCGGCGGACTTGGTCGATCCTTTGGGAGTGGAGCAGCAGCACACAAAGCGCGATGGCGGTGAGCCCGCCAAGAATGAAGTAGCCCGTCTGCGAGGTGTTGGCCGAAACGGGGGCCAAGGACGCTTCGACGACAGCGCCCCGGGTTTTCGACTGCACGAAGACGGCGGTCTGTCCTGCGAAGAATCTTGGAAACAGCCATGCCCCGATGATTGCGTAAGCCATGAGGCTTGTGAGAACCCAGACCGGGCGGATGCTCCCGAGCACACTTCCAAGGTCGAGCCAGATGCGCCGCCTGACTGTCACGGCCATGACGAGCAGGGCCGCAAACATGGTGTAGATCAGCGGAGACGACCCTCCTAGAAAGGTTAGCGTCACGATGGCGGTCGCACCGAACGCCTGGGACGCGATCAGGCCGATGATCAGCATTCCCCTGGAATATCGGGCAACGGCCAAAATCGCCGCGCACACCAGCAGCCCGACCAAAGAGACCTGCATTGTTGATCGAGCCTCCCGCTTGGTTTGGCCCTAGACTGTGCGGACGCAGGAAGCCGTCCGACCGCCCATCTTTCGGCAGATGGATATCGCGGGCAAGAGAGCCAAAGGACGTAGCCTGACACCCGCATCCGCAGGACGTGCAGGTGCTCCTCCCCGCGGTGGGTGCCGAAGCGTGATCGTCCGCCCGGCGTACGCTTAAAGGTTGAATAGCTGAATGTCCCGGTCACGGCTGCTGCGTTGTAAAATTCACGGCGGCAGATCGGAGGATATGAAAAGAGTGCCTTTTCGTTTTCGAGCGAGGGGTGACCAGCAGGTCGGTGGGCTTCTTTGTTTCGCGATGGCAGTCCGGCCTACGCCTCCTGCAAACGGCTAACCCACGGTCCGCGAACGCCTACTAAAGAACGCCTCGACCAAAGAAAATAGTAATCTTACAGTACGGTTGCAGGCTTGTTTTTGCTTTCAGTTGCAAAATCCTGTGTTAATGATGAAATTGTGGGAGCGCTGGGCAAAGGGCGGGTTGTTTGAGTTCCAGCACCAGGAGGAGAAGCGGTATGACCACTCAGGTTGTACAGAGCGTATTCGGTCCCAAGCAGGTCACGAAACTCAAGGAAGTTTACGAGCGGGCGCGGGTAGTGGAGGCAAATTATCCCGAGTCCCACATTGCCAGCAAAGCCGCCAAAAGGCTTATAGAGGCCTTCGAAACCGTGATCCACGTTGACGGGACGGTTCTGGATGTGAAGTGGCTCAGCGAGGCCAATCCCCAGGGAAACGCCTGAGACCAGGCCTCGTCTTGGGGTCTGTGAAGCTATATAGTGAAGGACTTCATTTCTCCCACGTCAGCCTGCCCGCAGGCAGATCCTGCTTGCCGTTCCAAATCAACCTCTTGGGACCTGGCTTGACGGCGGGTTCGCCGCGCGGAGTTGCGCACTGGGAACGGCCGGGCCGTCCCATCCAAGGTCTCGCAGCGCTCGGGATCCACTGTGTACGTTTCATACACAGACTTAAAAATTTTACCGAAAATTAACCTAAGTTAGAGACTGCTTATGGATAGCCCATAGACTGCCCAAGCTGCTGTACATGTTGGCAGCCAAGAACTGCTCAAGGCTCCAGGTTGGGGTAACGGCCTGAAGCTTTAAAATGGGTTGGGTATCAAACTTTCAATTCAAGAGATGAGGGGCTTTGTTGGGCGCCGCTAAGCGGCTTTCGTTGGGGAAAGGGTGGGTATAAGTATGGGTTCCACAGTAGGACTGCATAACTACACTTCGACAAATCAATCGGGTGTTCCGTCTGGCGGAATAGAAAATGTCCACGAGCAGGTAGGCAAGCAATACCTTCTCATGCTGGACGGAAGGGCACTAGACCGCGAGTGTCTTGCATCGGCCCTCGAGGATCACGAACTCGGCATGGCGGTCGTCGCCATGGGCTCGATCGAAGAATGGCGCATGAAGAAGGGGGCAGCCCCTCCACTTGCAGCTATCCTCTTCAACCTTGGCGGCCGGAAGGTCACCGATCATGGCATCGCCGACGAGATCAGGCATATTTCGTCCGAATTCAAGTCGGTCCCCGTGGTCATCCTGGCAGACACCGAAGACCTTGGACAGATACTGACGGCTCTCGAATGCGGCGCACGCGGCTACATTCCGACCTCGGTCGGGATCGACGTCTGTGTCGAGGCGATCAACCTTGCGGCAGCGGGAGGCATCTTCGTCCCGGCGAGCAGTGTCCTTTCCATGCGGCACCTTATAGGTTCAGGTAGCCGCGACACGCAGCCTTTGACGGGCATGTTCACGCTCAGGCAGGCAGAGGTCGCCCAGGCGCTTCGGCGCGGCAAGGCGAACAAGATCATCGCCTACGAGCTGAACCTGCGCGAAAGCACCGTGAAGGTCCACATCCGAAACATCATGAAGAAATTGAAGGCCAGCAACCGCACGGAAGTGGCCTACAAGGTCAATGATCTCTTCGCAGAGGGAGCTCTGGCCGAAGAGTGATTGCAAACAGCAAGACGACCCGCCTTGGGTGAACCCTGGCGGGTCGTATTTGTACCGTACTACAGATTCATTCAATGACGGCCGATGGATTTCCGTTGCCTTGAATGGCGTCGGGAGCCGTCTGAGATTTACGGTCGCGCTCCGACGCGAATCGTTGCCCCTAACTCCCGACAGTGTGCCGCAGGTGGACATTTGCGGAGTGCTCCGAAACGCCTGGATCCGTAGCGATGATCCAGTTCTGTGGCACCCTGAAAGGCTGTTCCATTTGCTCGGTATCAGTCGGTGCCCACCTGTGTATCCACCATAAGTGCTAACCGCTGACCTTATGGAGAACGCGAAATCCTGAGCCGAGCATGTAGACTTCCTGCCGGGATGGAGTGGTCGGCATGTCTGAGCAAAGCCTTCGTTTTCGCAAATCCGTCCGCCTGCAGGAACGCGGTCGTGAACTGATCCCGGGCGGTAGCCACACCTACGCAAAAGGCGAAGACCAGTATCCCGTCCTCGCGCCGGGCTTCATCGAGCGTGGTTTGGGATGCCATGTCTGGGACGTCGACGGGAACGAGTACATCGAATACGGCATGGGCAACCGTTCCGTCGGGCTGGGACACGCCTACCCGACCGTGGTCAGAGCCGTGGAGACAGCCCTCCAAGGTGGATCCAATTTCACGCGGCCCGCCAGGATCGAAGTCGACTGCGCCGAGACGTTCCTGGAGCTCATCGGCGCGCAGATGGTGAAGTTCTGCAAGGACGGATCGGATGCGACTTCGGGAGCCGTTCGCCTTGCCCGCGCCTACACGGGTCGCGATCTCGTTGCCTGCTGCGCCGACCATCCCTTCTTTTCGACGGACGATTGGTTCATCGGGACCACACCGATGAATGCCGGAATTCCGGAGGCGGTCCGAAAGCTCACCGTCACTTTCCGGTACAACGACATCGCCAGCGTAAGGGATTTGTTCGACAGGCATCCCGGCAAGCTGGCGGCACTGATCCTCGAGCCTTCCCGCGGCGACGATCCGGTTGACGGATTCCTGCATGAAGTCCAGCGTCTCTGCAGGGAAAAGGGCGCACTGCTCATCCTCGACGAGATGATCACCGGGTTCAGATGGCATGCGGCCGGGGCGCAGAAGCTCTATGGCATAGAGCCGGACTTGTCGACATTCGGCAAGGCGCTTGGCAATGGGTTTTCGGTCTCGGCCCTGGCCGGCAAACGCGAATACATGCGGCTCGGCGGCCTCGAGCATACGGACCGCCCAAGGGTGTTTCTGCTGTCGACCACGCATGGCGCGGAGACCCATGCGCTTGCGGCGGCGATCGCGACCATGCGGACTTACCAGAACGAGTCCGTGATCGAACACCTGCACCGTCAGGGGACGAAACTGAGGACGGGGATCGCAGAGGCTGCCAGACGGCATGGGGTGGATGGGCACTTCAAGGTTGTCGGCCGTCCCTGCTGCCTGGCATATGCCACGCTCGACCCCAACGGCAAGCCGTCACAGACATACCGCTCGCTGTTCCTGCAGGAGACGATCAGGCGTGGAGTGCTCATGCCGTCTCTCGTCGTCAGCTACACCCACGACGACGCGGCCGTCATGAAGACGATAGAGGCCGTCGACGGTGCCCTGGCGGTCTATGCGCAGGCCCTGGAATCGGGAACGAGCCGTTTCTTGGTAGGCCGCCCCACGCAGGTTGTCTTCCGCCGTTACAACAATGGTGACGGCCGAGGTGAAATGACGACTCCAGAGAACCCTCCAGCCGCGAATAATGCGACCATGGGGCAATCTGAAGCCCGGCTCGCGGCAACATCCTGACGCCACGAAGGCGTTGCTTTCTCGTTCTCTTGGACCAAAGACGGACCCTTATGCGGCAATCCCGCATTGTTTCCGTATGAGGCGATGGGACAGGATCTCACGTCGGCTGCGAAAGCAGCAAGGTGCGGGCTGTCAAGGCCCTTCAGGCGAGTGAGGTACAGGACACGGGCCGAAGCCATCGCTGGCTTGCACAGGCGCTTTGCTGCCGCGGAATCCGCCGATCAATCTACTGCAGGAACAGGCTCGGGGAAGGTGTATATGCCCACCCATTTAACGGCTTCCTCGATCGTATCGAAGTTCTTGTGCAGCCCGCTCAGCAGCCCGAAGCCTGTCTCGAGGAACCACTTGCCTTTCGTGCAGTAGGCTTCCTCGTCGATCTGGGTAAGCACGGCGACCAGTTGGTCGGATTTCCACACCAGAACCCCGGATTCTCCGCCCTCGACTGTTCCGATGCGAGCTTCGCTGAAAGAGAATCCCGGCGCAATGATTGCATTGCCCATTTTGATAAAAATCCCTTCAATTTCAAAATGGAAGGCAGAAAAAGCAGAAAGGAAAGCCATTGGATCGATGGCCCGCTTCTGTGGTATTTTTCACTCAGATGCAGCGATTTAAGTAACAGATCGTCCGGTCAGTTCAACCCCCTTTTCACCCGATTCATTCGGTCATCCACCATTCTCTTCTTGGCGAAAAAATATGGGAAAAGCCGCTAAAAAATCTTGACCTTTCGAAGCGTGAACGCCTCGGCGAAATGCTCGGGTGCCCGGCATTCCATCCCGCGCAACCTGGCAAGGCCGGCGAATGTTTGGCGGTCGAACCAGTCCTTGGAGCGCTGCGTCCCGAAGTGCTCGTGAAGGAGTTCGATTTTGCGTTCCAGCACGTCGGCCGTAAGCGGCACGTAGGCGTTGGGCTGGCAAAGATCACCGTCCCATTTCGGAATCTCGTATTCGAGCACCAGGTGGTCGCGGAAGACGTTCCAGGTCAGTTGGTTGACCTCCCGATGGTCCTGATGGGCGTCGAACCTGGCGTGGGTCAACACCACGTCGGGATTAACCCGCGATCTTAGATCCATCAGCCACTGCTTGATGGATCGACTATGGGTCGGAAAGTAGCTGTCTTCGAAATCGGCGACGTGGACAGTGGACGAGTGCGATCCTTGGAGAAAGGCCTCGGCCGAAGTCGTGGCTTCGGCAGACCGCTGGCCGCCGGCGCTCAACACGCACCAGTCGACATCCAGTTCGACCCCCGACGCGATCAGTCCGAGGATCGTGCCTCCCGCACCGATCTCTATGTCGTCGGAATGGGCACCAAGGCAGAGGATCGAGAGTTTCTCCCCGCGACGTGCGAGGCCAAGTCCCCTCATGATGCAGCCAACACCATGCTGCGCCTGATTTTCTCTGCGGTGACCCTCCTATTCCAGGGCATGTCCCCCTTTTCGACCATGTCTTCGAGCGATTGCCAATCACGCAGCGTGTCCATCGAACGCCAGAACCCGTCGTGCTTGTACGCCATCAGCATGTTGTCATCGATCAATCGCTTGAAAGGTTCGATAACGAGTTCCTCGCCGTCACGCATGTAGTCGAAGATTTCGGGGCGGAACACGAAGTAGCCGCCATTGATCCAGATCTCGGACGTCTCCGTCGTGCGGAACTCGCGTACGCGACCGTCTTCAGCGATGTCGGCCAAATGGTATGTCAGCGGCGCGCGTACGGCGAGGAAGCAGGCGATCTTGCCGCTGGCCTCGAACTTCGCGATCACATCGTCGAGGTCTACATTGGTCAGGCCATCGGAGTAGTTGGCCAGAAACATCTTCTCGTTCTTGACGTGATCCTTCGCAGCCCAGAGGCGTTCTCCGATGTTGCGCCAGATGCCAGTATCGAGCAGGGTGATGCTCCAGTCCTTGACTGTGTCACCCAGCAGCTTCACGTCCTGGCCTCCGTGCGTAACCACGCAATCGGAAAAGGTCTGTGGCCGGGTGTTCAGGAAAAAATCCTTGATGACGTTGGCCTTGTAGCCCAGGCACAGCACGAATTCGTCATGCCCGTAATCGCTGTACCACTGCATGACGTGGCGCAGGATCGGCTGGTGGCCGAGCGGAATCATCGGCTTTGGTATGCTTTCGGAATAGTCGCGGATCCGGGTCCCGCGGCCGCCGCAGAAAAGGACGACTTTCATCTCCGTAACTCCGATAGATCGATCACTGTCACAAAAGGAATTGGCACCACGAATTTCGCGCCCCAGGCGGCGACATGGTGCATCTGCTGAATGATCTCGTCCTTCAGGTTCCACGGAAGGATCAGGATGTAGTCTGGCTTGGCCTGGTCGATCGCGTCGATGGGCTTGATCGGGATGTGCATGCCCGGCGTGAAGCGGCCGTGCTTGTAAGGATTGCGGTCCACCGTGAAGTCGAGGAAGTCGGTGCCGATGGCGCAATAGTTGAGCAGCGTGTTGCCCTTGCCAGGCGCGCCGTAACCGCAAATCGTCTTGCCCTCGTTTTTGACCGAAACCAGGAACGCCAGGAGATCGCGCTTCGCGCGCTGCGCCTTGTAGCCGAAAGAGGCGTAGGTCGTCATTTCCGTAAGCCCATGCCTCTTTTCGCGCTCGAGGAGTTCGGCGACACTGTCATCCGTGGCCCAGCTGCTGCCCTCGTTGGCGAGATAAACACGCAACGAGCCGCCATGGGTGGGCAGTTCCTCGACGTCGATCAACCGCAGCCCGTGGCGGGCCGCCATCAGGTCTATCGTCAGCAGTGAGAAATATGAAAAATGCTCGTGGTAGATGGTGTCGAACTGGTTCTCCATCATCAGCCGCTCGATGTGCGGGAACTCGAGAGTGACCACGCCCTCGGGTTTGAGCAGGATTTTTATTCCCGCGACGAAGTCGTTGAGGTCGGGCACCTGCGCCAGGACGTTGTTGCCGATGATCAGATCGGCGCGGAGTCCTTCGGTCACCATCTGAAGTGCCAGCCGCACCCCGAAGAAGTCGACCCGGGTGGGCACGCCCTTCTCGACCGCAGCGCGCGCAACGTTGGCCGCCGGCTCGATGCCAAGCACGGGAACGCCGAGGGGCAGGAAGTGCTGCAGCAGGTAGCCGTCATTGCTTGCGAGTTCTACCGCGAAGCTGTCGGCGCCAAGCCCAAGTCGCTTCGTGATCGCTTCGCAATAAGCTTTCGAGTGGGCCACCCAACTTGTCGAGAAGGAAGAGAAGTAGGCATACTCGTTGAAAATGGTCTCGGGGCTCACATACTCCTTGAGCTGCACCAGGTAGCAGCGCTCGCAGACCAGGACATTGAGCGGGTAATAGAGTTCCATCTGGTCAAGCTGGTCGGCCTGCAGGAAGCTCTCGCAAGGTGGCGACATGCCCAGGTCGACCAGACTGTGGCGCAGGCGCGATCCGCACAGCCTGCAGCTGACATTGCGGCGTGCCGTGTTCTGGTCGCGAGCAATTTCGACAGCCTGAATATTCATTCCGTACCCCTCTGTCGCCCTGGTTTGAAAAAACGGAGACGCGGTGGCCTGACGATGAACCTGTGCCCGCCGCGCTCCGCAGGGAGTGCATCTTTTCAACGCAGGTTAGGACGGGGCGCCCCGCGAGTTCGATTTGCCAATCCGTTGGGTGCCTTAATCCTTATAGGGAAACGGCGGGGGCAATGACTGCACAAGGACCTCCGAACGGGGTAATGCGGTCGGCCCGGCATACCGCGATCGGAGAAGCCACCTAAGGCTTAGGTAGCTCTTCCAGCCCAGGCAGTCGGTGCCGACAATCCGACCGCGGTGCTAGCCCGGCTAACTGGGCCCGGCTACTGGGGATTTGGGTATGCGGTTTACCGAAACGGAGCTGAAGGGTGTCTGGCTGATCGAGCCGACACCGGTGGTTGACGATCGCGGTTCCTTCACCCGCATATTCTGTGAAAAGGAGATGGCCGATTGCGGGCTGGCGACGCGCTTTGTCCAGCACAGCCGCGCGCATTCGGTCAAAAAGGGAACACTGCGGGGGCTGCATTTCCAGGACGACCCGTACGCCGAGGTGAAGCTCGTCTCCTGTGTCAGCGGCGCGATTTTCGATGTCGTGGTGGATCTGCGCCCGAACTCGCCGACACGCTACAATTGGCTGGGCTTCGAGCTGACGCCCCAGAACATGAGGCAGGTCTACATCCCTGCCGGCTTCGCCCACGGGCTGCAGACCCTTACGGACGATGCCGAGGTCTCGTATCTCATATCGCAATTCTATACGCCCCATGCGTCGACGGGCGTGCGCTACAACGACCCTGCCTTTTCGATAGCCTGGCCGTTGATGCCGACGGCGATGTCGGAAAGGGATAAGGCGTGGCCGTTGCTCAAGCAAAGAACGGCCGCTGGAGCCTTATGAAGCCGCGGCCAGCAGACCGTGATCCGACAGCAATCTCGCGGCGGCGGCCAGCTCCCTGAACGGCAGACCCGAGCGCTCCGCCATCGAGAGAAGCGAATGCTGGCCGTCGGCGAGATTGAGCACCCAAAGCAGGGACATCGAGGTTGCTCCCGAAGACGCCTGCCCGCCCAGGGCGGCGTAGAGGCCGCGCCTGCCGAGTTGTGGTTCGCCCTTGGGACAGAGGTTCAACGGCGTCCAGTCCCCTTCGACGATGTCGATCACGTCCGTCAGGATGCGGAAGGAATCCTCCAGGTACTCCGGCTTGATGAAGTCGAGATCGTCAGCCGAGGTGTGGTATTCGGGGAAGGTGCCGTGGACGCTCCGCTGGAACATGCCGACCGGAAGATTGAAGCCCGGCGAACAATATTGCCTCTCGTCATAGCCGTAGGGGGAGAAATCCATCAACTTTGCCCCGGCTTCACGCCCCAGCACGTGAGCCATGGCGCGATCGATGAAGGCATCGCCGCGACGGCTGCGCTTGTATGCAGGGCGTCCCGCGTCCCCCACGCATGACAGCACCAGACCGTGGTCGATGAGATGTGTCCGGCCCTCGTTGCGAGACAGCCACGCGATCGACCCGATCGTGCCCGGAGCGAACAGGAAGCGGTAGCTGTATCGTGTTTTTCTTGCCTTCATGCTTTTCGCAAGGGTTGCCAGCAGGGCCAGGCCTGAACAGTTGTCGTTGGCCAATGAGGGATGGCAGATGTGTGCCGAAAGAAGGAATTCCCGCTCGGTCTGCCCGCGATGCAGGTATTCGCCGTAAGTGAGGCTGCCGTCCTTGAGCTCGGCATCGATCTCCACCCGGTAGAGACCGTCGGGCATTTTGGCGACACGGTCGTAAGCCACGCAGAAGCCCCATGTCGGGGCGTAGTAGCTGGTGCGGTAGGGGATCAATTGCGGCTGGTCGGGCAGCGTATGGATATGCGACATCAACTCGTTGAGCGGCAGGATCCCCTTGAAGGGTACGCTGTAGTTGACGACGTGCAGGTTGGAGTCGGCAAAATCCACGATCGTTTGCCCGTCCGGGCCAATGATGCTGGCCGAGCGGACGTTCCATTCCTTTGGAACAGTCCAGTCGAACACCTGCGTGCCGGTGGGCACCTCATGCCGGTCCAGGTCGACGTACCCCGACAGGATATCCAGCGTCTGCCGCACACCGTCCCCGGTGATGCTCCTGCAAATCGGAAACAGACGTTCGGCCAAGGCATAGATTTCCTGGCCGGGGTCGGTGGAAGACGGCGGCGCGCCGAGTCCCTCGGGGGTTATGTGTTCCATTCCGGTTAGCTTGCCACTGCCTCCAGCATTCGCGAAGGTTCCGTGACCCGCATCCGCTCGTCCAGAAGCCGGTTGGCCAGAAGATACCGGATATGGCCGATACGCTGGAAGCGCGGTCCTTCGAATTCCTCGAGAGTGACATTGGACTTGCCGTAGGCCTGGTAAAGCTGCTCGGCGCCCTTGCGCGCATCCCACTGCGGCTTGAAGGCAGGAAGGGAGCGCGCGATCTTGCCGAAGTCGACGCGGTAGGACCGCTTATCGGGTCCAGCATCCGACGCGAATTCAAGCCGGCAGCCCGGCACGACTTTGGCGACAATCTCGGCTATGTCGCGGATCCTGTAATTGTGGTCCGTCTGTCCCACATTGAAGGCCTCGTTATGGACGACCTCGCGCGGCGCTTCCAGTCCGGCGATGAACGCCCTGGAAATGTCCTCGATGTGGACGATCGGCCGCCACGGTGTCCCGTCCGACTTCAGGAGGATCACGCCTTTGGTGACGGCCCAGGCGACCAGATTGTTCAGCACGATGTCGAAGCGGAGCCGGGGTGACACGCCGTAGGCGGTGGCGGGCCGGAAATAGGTCGGAGAGAAGCTGCTGTCGGCCAATTCCGAGATATCCCGCTCAGAAAGCACCTTGGACCAGCCGTAGGGCGTGACCGGGTTCAGCTCGCCCGTTTCATCGACCATCCCCTCGCCCGCCTGGCCGTAATTGCTGCACGACGAGGCGAAGAGGAAGCGCGACACGCCGGCCTCCTTGGCCGCCTTCGCGAAACGAACGCTGCCCTTGTGGTTGATCTCGTAGGTGATGTCCGGATCGAGGTCGGACAGCGGGTCGTTGGAAAGAGCCGCCAGGTGGATGACGGCATCGACCCCTTCGAGGTCGCGCGCATGCACGTCCCTGACGTCCTTTTGGATGGACGGAACGGAAGCCTGCTCTCCGCCCGAAGCAAAGGTGCAGCGCCGGTAGAGATCGCTGTCGTAGCCCGTGACCGAATGCCCCGCACGGAGCAGCATAGGCACCATCACCGAGCCGATATAGCCTTGATGGCCGGTTACCATGACTTTCATCGCACACCTTTCCCCAACGGATATGATCGCGCAGAGGCTACTTGGGCTGAAAACAGTGAGGGAGAACGCCAATAGGCGATCAGGATGGCCCGTTGGACGAAGCCTCGCCGCCCGCTACCTCTTTCGGGTGGTGCGCGCCTAATCCTTTCGGCGAGCGTTCCGTCAGAGGTCCGTCGGTGACCGCGCGCAGCTCGTTCACGGCGTTGGCCTTGCTCCATAGGACCCTAAGGCGTGAGTTCCAGAATCCAGTCCGGGTAGCCGCGGCTGTTGAGCTCTGGCGGCTTGAAAGCTGTGCGCTCCGCCTTGAAAGGGGAACCTTCGACATCCGTCAATTCCCCGCTGGTGGGATCGCGCCAGCGGGCGTGGACGATAGTCTCCGAAAGCTGCGCGAGGTCGACGGTGACGGCCTCGTTGCTGGGCATGTAGACGACGGCGTAGGAGCCATCCTTGGCCATCGCGGCGACCGCCCTCCCCATGTCTTTGCTCATGCCATCGACGAGTAATCTGTTCTTGCTGTCGGGTTCGAGCAGCCACCATTTTATCGACGAGATGAAGGCTATAAGCACCTCCATGCTCTTTGCGCCGGGACTGTCGAGGGCCTCCTTCCACTCCATGGTCTGCCGATGGAGGCCGGGCCCCTCGAAATGCCAGATCGGGTTGTTGCCATAGAGATGCCCGAATGCGCCCGAGAGGATCGCCTGGTAAGCCTGGACGCGGATCCGGTACTCGTCGGCATCGTATTCGAATTCGTAGGCAGTCTCGATCAGGAAGAAAGGCATACCCCTGGCGAGATCGTACTCCCTGATCGCTGCCGTATAGACCGGGCCATACGTGAAGACGTTGTTCACCTTCAGCCAGGTTTCCTGATCCCAGAAATCCAGCGGTGCCGTATCGGAATGGCCGTGGAACGTGCTGAGAGCATCGGGGTCCTCGTCCATGATGCCTTTGGCGAGAGCCCTGACCAGATCCTTGTCCGCAGGATTGTAGTCGCCGCCGTTGACCCACATGATGTTATCGAAGCGTCGGTAGCGACGTCCAACAAAATGGCCATAGGCCGCAAGCTCCCCTGCCCCTGCAGCCGCCATTTCCTGATACCAACCGTCACCGCCACCGCCATATCCGAGATATGCCGGGGCGAGCAGCACCAGGAAACCAAGATCGCAAGCCCTCTGCAGGATGCGATCGGCATGGGCGAAATATGCCTCGTTCGGAACAACGAAATCTTCGTTGTCGGCGAATGGTCTGTCACCATACGCGTTTGCAGGCGAGTTGCGGGAAAATCGGTGCTCTATCAGGTTGACCAGCACGGTGTTGAACCCGCGAGCCTTGCGGTCCTCAAGGTAGAGGTAAGCGTCCTCGTCCGTCAGGTCGCCGATCAGCGACCAGGGCGAGTCTCCGTGCATGAAGAACGGATGGCCTTCCCTGTCGACCGGGTAGTTTTTTCCGGATTCGATCCGAAGCGGGAACTTTGTCCCGCCATAGCGCTCACAGGCCAAGCTTCCGGTCGCCATGGCCGCCAAAACGGCGCCGGCCATCAGAACAGATGCGAGGCGCACTGCCTTGACGCTCCTCTTGCTCACCCGGGGGGCGGCGCTGCGGACACTTCGCGGGTGGCAGCGTGCTGGGATTTGAACTCCGATGAGTCGATGATGCCGAAGGCCAAGTCCTCGCGTGTCATGGTCCCCGAGCGCAACTGCCGGGAATAGGTATCTACCCCATAATCGTCAGCGGGACGGTTGAGAAACAGCATGTAAAGGAAACCGATGTAGGCGCGGTCCGTAAGGCCGATCGTAGCATAGCTGATCTGGAACTCATCCGAGCGCATCAGTTCCACGGCCATTCCAGCGACCGTCCTGTCGCCGCTTTCAAGAGCTGCCGACCACTGATCCACGCTGGCGGTGTCGCCCTCATGCCCCAGCACGAGGCAGTAGGCGAAGCTCGCCTGCCTCACATATTCGGACTTATTCGCGGCCGTCGTCTCTAGGTCGCACTCCCGATGTGGCTTGGGCTGCGGCTGCGGGCCGCGGGTGAAGTCACGTACCGTCTTGTAAGCGGGCTTCGGCTCGCCGGCCCTCCATTTGCCATCGGATGCAGCGGTCAGCCTCACCAGCCCCATATTGGCTTCGAAGCCAGAGCCCCAGTAGGTCTCATCGAACAGTTCGTAGATTTGCGCGGCCTCGACCTTGTACTTCTCATTGAGTTCGCGAAGCCGCGTCATCGTCTGCTTGATGCCATCGGCCTGCTGCCGCTCGCTGCGCTGACTTCCATTGGGATTGTTGAATTCGGTGACCCAGATCGGCTTGCCGTATGCCGAGATTTCGCGGAAAGCCCATTCCGGGTCGTCGCCATACATGTGCCAGACCGAGATGTCCCAAGCGATCCCGTCTTGCTTCATCCGCGCGAACGCGCCGGTGTGGCCCCATCCGGCGGTTCCAATCGCCTTCCTGATGCCCGGATCAACCTCTGTCATTCCGTCGGAAAGACCTTTGAGGACGGCGCTCACCTTCATCCAGCGCGGGCCGAAATAGTCGAGCGCTCCCCTTCCTCCTGCAGGTCCCCATCCACATGGATATTGCGAGCCGTCATCGCGTTTCTCACAGGGCTTGATGATGGCGTAATTCTCCATTTCGTTGCCAAGTTCCCAAACGCGGATGTCGTTCTTGAACCTGGTGCCAAGGGCGATCGCCAGTTTCCGGGTCTTGCCGTAGAGCTCTTCCGGGGTATCCTTGTCCAAGTCGATGCCCGCGGGGGTGATCAACGGCAGGATCTCGATCCCTCTCGCCTTTCCGGCGTCGACAAGGGCGGCAAGCATATCTGCGTTGTCTTCGCCGGTTATGTTGACCCTGTATGATTTCAGGCCGAGATTCTTGACATAGTCGAGCTGCAACTCAACCGGGATGCCCGGATAGGCGGTTATCGGATGGCCGTTGATGCCCCAGAGGACATCTGCGGAAGCAGGCGCAACGGCCACCAGCAGGCAGGCCGCAGCGGTTGCGAAACGAAAGGACATGGCAATAGCCTCTTCTGCCCGATTTCAAATTCAGCCTGGATTGTCGAGCATGTGATCCTGGGAAGCAATTTGCTCATACGGGTGAACGGAGTGCTCGCACTACCCCTTTCGGAGACTGCTCCTTAGTCGGCCCCCGCGTCGTCATGGGCAGCCGCCGGTTGGATTACCTTGGTAACCTGCCAGCCTCCAGCGGCGGCGGCCTCCGTTGAAGTATTGTGACCTTCCGTAGCAGCTCCAGAATTGGCTTTTCCACAAAGAGATGCGTCAGAACCCCGGCAATAAGACACAAGCATATGATCAAAACAGCGACGGGAGCCTGTGATATTCCCCCAACGAATGTCGCCTTGATAAGCCAACCATAGCCCAGCATGACAAAGATGTGGGTTAGATAAATGGCATAAGATGCATCTCCAAGCAGGATCGCTGCCCGGCCGGCCTTCGATCGCGGTCGCTTGGTCTTGAGGAAGGCCCCCACTATCAAAGTTGCTGGAAGCCCCCATGCGATGACACGCAATATGGCTGTATCGCCGGGATGGCTGACGAAAATTGGAGAAACAATTATCAAAAGAAACCCGAGCGCGCCGAGAGCCGCCGGATATTCCCATTTACTTCTTGAAGTAAACAATAGCGCCAGGGCGATACCGAAGCAAAACTCGAGCACGATAGGACTAGAGATAAAATCAGAAAAACTCGAATCCTGAACCCATCGCCCCAGCATAATCCCGCATATCATAAGTAAAATTGTCAAGACGGACGTCTGTATAATTTTCCCAAAAAATAGACATATCGCGAAAACAATATAAAAATACATCTCATATGAAAGCGTCCATGCAACGAATATTAATTTGTCTCCTGGAAGCAAAAATATTGAATCAACTATTGAAAGCGCATCGATGTTTTTGTTCTTCAAAAACCCAACAAGCGATATTGCCAGTATCCCAGCGCTGCAGATCCAGTACAGCGGAAATATCCTTCTCGCCCGCTTGATCATGAAGCGCCCAGGCGTATCCGCAGCCCGACCAGGCGGAAAGCTCACATACACCATGATGAAACCGCTGATTACGAAGAAAAGATCCACTCCTGCCGCACCGAATGTCGTCATCCAGACCGGGCTGAACCGCCCAGCTTCCGATCCATCGGACATGTCTAGGGTGTGGCGAATGACGACGCCCGAGGCTGCGATCGCACGGAGTATCTGCAGTCCATACAGTTCGCGATCCTGCCGGTCCATCCCATCCCGTCCTGTGAGAAAAGGGGTCACTGAACCTACGTCCAACCTGACTTAATACAAGGCATCCCTCCGACGTGGCCCTCCTACGTCCGACGAATGATCCCTGCTTGCTCGTTCGGCAAATATTCCGCCAACCGACCGCCCCGACGACTTCAGCAGCTGGCGAGCCGGCTCAGGCGCAGACGGAGCACTTGGGTTTGCGCTACCGCTTTAGGCGGCTGTATTCCTCGCCTATTGGACGCCATGACTTTCAACTGGGTTTGTCCGACTATCCCTCGGGACGCAGGCGGCGGGTCGCCTCGGTCGGGAAGGTACACGCATGCTTTCGGTGAAACGCGCACTCCTGATGAGCGTGGGCGAACGCTACGTGCTGCTCGTGACGAATTTTGCCACAGCAGCTTTGATTTCCCGGATACTGACGCCCAAGGAGATCGGGGTGTCGGTGATCGCCATGGCCATCATGGCGATGGCCCTGTCCCTAAGGGAGTTCTCCAGTGCGAGCTTCCTCATCCAGCGCGAGGAACTCAGCCGTGAAGATATCCGCGGCGCCTCTACTGTAATGTTCATCCTCACCGGGGTCATCGCCGTCGCTCTCGTCGTCGTTTCCCCTCTTCTGGCCTCGTTCTACAGCGAGCCGACCCTCATCCCCTACTTCAGGGTTGTCGCGGCCTGTCTCTTTCTCGACACCTCTTTGACGCTGATAACCGCTCTGCTGCGGAGGGAAATGTCCTTCGGCAAGGTTGCGGCCATCGACATAGTGGCAGCGGTGACGAATTCCGCAGCAACGATCATTCTGGCACTGGCGGGCTTCAGCTACATGAGTTTTGTCTGGGCGTGGTTGATCGGCAGCGGTCTTGCCGCAGGCCTCGCCTTCGCCCTATGGCCCCATTTCTGGATGTTCAAACCGTCCCTCGCCAACTGGCGAGGAATGGTTTTGTTCGGCGGATACAACGGCGCCATCGCCATTCTTTTCCGCATCTTTGACGCGCTGCCCCTACTCCTGCTCGGCCGCTTCATATCGCCGAATGCTGCAGCCTTGTTCAGCAGGACGCTCTGGATCGGCCAGATACCCGACAAGCTGGTTATCGGAGGTGCCATGGCGGTCGTGCTGCCCGCCTTCTCGGCCGAGGTCAGGCAAGGCAGGGATTTGAAACGTCCCTATCTATCCGCCCTTTCCCTCATCACCGCGCTCCACTGGCCGGCGCTCCTCGTGCTGTCGGTTTTGGCGTACCCGACCGTGAACATCGTGCTCGGCCACCAGTGGACCGAGGTCGCACCGCTCGTGCAAATCGTCGCAATCGCGTTGCTGTTCTCCTTCAGTTTCGAACTCAATTACCCCGTAATGGTTGCGATGGGGGCGATCCGCGACTTGTACATCCGCGCGCTGATCGCCTTCCCAATTTCGGGCATTCTCCTCTCCGCAGCCATTGTCTTCGGCGGATTGCAGGCGGCCGCCTGGTGCATGCTAATGACTGTTCCCTTCCAGGCATATATTGCCCTGAGCTTCGTCCGGCGCAGCCTGGGACTTGGACGCATGGAGATCGCCGCAGCGCTAAGCAAAAGTGCTGTCGTTGCCTTCGCGAGCGCGGTCCCTCCCCTCGCAGCCGTGGGGATTTCCGGTTCCGGCTTCGAGCTCTCCAATATGGAAGCCATTGCGGCGGGCCTGTTGGCGTTCGGGGGATGGTCGGCTGGATTGATCATCACCCGGCATCCCCTGCTCGATGAGATCATCAAGATTTTCCCGGGACTCCGGCGAGCACGGGTTTCGGTAGGTTGATACCGAAACTTATCCGAGATCCCGCGCCATCAACTCGCGGCAAGTCGACGGGAGGACTGCTCAGATGGAGGGCCCCGGGAGCTGTCCAATGAGCCTCGAAATTCTGATCCGATACGCTCTCCTGCGCAATCTGTTGACCTTGTAGGTTAACCCCAGATACGCAGGAGGAATATTCAGACCGAGTTCCCCGCAGTTGCAAGATATGCGGCCGAGTATAGACCGTTCCTGGCTGTCGATGCGATGTGCCACCGCCGGCAGGAACTTCTCCGGCCCCGTATAGTGGCGGATCAACGCCCGATCCCAATAGCTGGTCTGGAATGCCGACTTCTGCACGTTGAATTCCACGGGAAGCGTCTCCCATGCACCTTGGGCGGCGATGTTGAAGGCGCATTGGTCGATATGGGTGCATGAGCCGTCCCAATAGGGACAGAAGTACGCGTGCGACTTTAGAGCGGAAGAGAACCGTTCAGGAATTCCCGACCCAATCCATCGAGACACATCGATAGCCATAAAGCCGGAATTGAAGTAACGCCGTTCGAGGCCATGCTTGTCGCAATTCTCAAAGAATGCGCGGTTGTCGAGACCTGTGCAGATGGAAAGGTCGGGCACGGCGGCGAGAGGTCGCGTCGTCGGGGCGACAGCTGCCAGGTCAAGAGGCCGCACGGTCAGCGTATCATTGTCGAGATAACAGACGACATCGTGATCGCCCGAAACGGCGGCGATCGCTGCGGTTTTTTCATAGGCAGTCGATGTTATGTGGCCATGACCGGGTAAACCCCGATCAACCTTCGCAAGGCTGTGGGTCGCCAGCCGATGACCCTTCGCCTGGAGGATCCTGAGCACCGTCGGCGGGGGGGCCGAGTTGAACCCCGATTGGACGATGTGGATGTCTATCCCCCGTGCATGATTTAGTCCCAACGCCACCGCGCTGGTATAAGTCAGGTCATCACGCTTGCCGTCGGTCAGGTAAACGACCCCGATGCGCTTTTCGGTCATGCGTTATCCTCTACGCGGTCGGCATCCGATCCGAGGCTGAACCCTCGTGATGGCAGCCACATGGCCGGTCACATCGTTTCTCAATGCCGGCTCCAGGCCTCCGCCAGGCGCGTGCGGATGTGGCCTAGCGGATTGGGCAAATGGGCCAGATAGTCTACAGGCGGAATGTAGGCCAAGCTTGGCGAGAGCTGAGCCGCAAATTTAAGCAGATCAAGGCCAGCCGCTCGCTCACCGCGCGCGATGTGTGAAAGGCCGGACCAGTATGCACGCTTTCCGAGGTTTCGGTAAACGCCCCTGCGCAACCGTTCCACCCCGGGCACGGAGGCTGCCTCGTGCGAGAAAAAACTATCGAAGGTGAGTTTCTTCTCGATCATGTCCCGCTTGAAGTCCTGCCAGAATATGGCGGATAGATTCGCGCCGTGCACGCGACGTATTCCGTGAATCGCCTTTGTTAGCGCCGCTCTCCGGCCCAGTGAGAGCCGCAAGAACATTTCCAAGTCCTCGCTGAACGATATCTCCGGCCTGAAATGGCCAACCCGTTTGAGGTCGGCGGTTCTCATCACCGCTGCGCCGCCTCCAAATAACACTTTGCTGGGAAGCGACCGTTCCAGGGCGAACGATTCCATGGACAGAAATCGCCAGTCATGTGCGTCTGAGTTCTCCACTGCCGGGAAGGGCCGGTCCTCATGCCAAACCAGTTCGCCTCCACACGCAAAGGAAACATCGGGTTCTCGCTCAAGAACCGACAGGGCACGGTTAAAACAACCCTCGACGATCAGATCGTCGGCACAAAGTATCACAAAATACTTCGACACGGCCCAATCGATGCCCTCATTGCAGGATGCGTGCAACCCTAGATTTTTTTCCCGTGCGATAACCGTTATCCGCCTGTCATGGCTTGCCAGCTCATTTGCAACATCGACACTGTCGTCGGTTGACGCATTGTCAACGATCAGAATCCTGATGTCTTCTACTTGCTGGCGCACGATGCTCTGGACGGACTGAGGCAAGTAGCGCCCGTAGCAGTAATTTGGAATCACAACGTCGATTAGTGGCATTGATCAACCTTCACGAATTTGTTGGACGTGGGAGCATCTGCTCATCTGTCTCACCAAGACGGCGATCCGACCTTCGGTGTCGCTTTGACGGATTCTTGCGTCGTCCATGCCCGCCGCTCTCAGATTCACGACAAGATCGGACGAGACAACGCATGGGCGAAAACTTGTGTTCGAAGAAGAACCTCCTGGTCCAAAAGTTGTTGCCGGTATCGCGAAACCGTTTCGCGAACTTCCTGCGATCGCAATTCCCGCTCGGCAAGGAGTGCGTCCAGCCGCGACTCCAGCCACTCGACGCTGAAGGTTTCGACGCTGGTGCAAAAGGCCGATAGACCGGTGTCGGCAGCAAGTGCGTCGTGCTTTTCGAGGTATCCGAGAGATATGACAGGGAGCCCGACCCGCAGGGCACAAACAACGTTGTGAAATCGGGTGGCGACCACGACGTCGGTAGTCTGCATTTGCGCCATGACGTCGTGGAGCGATGCAGACCGACTGAAAACGACCCGGGCCAAATCAGCCTCGGACAGCCGGCCGCGGAGTCGCTCGATGACATCGACCACCGCAACCTCGTCATTGTCCTGGCCCAGGATAAGTCGAATGGCGAAGCCTCGTGTCACAGAGCGTGCGACAAACTCCGCGAGCTTGGTAATGTACGTCTCATAAATCGAGTCATCTCCACCCGTGCGACCGCGGTAGTTCATCACGCCCACGCCAACAACAGTGGTCTCAGAGACCTCACGCTCGGCGGTCAGGATTGGTAGTCCGAACGCAAGATCGGGAAAAACCCGGTCGTTCGCAACATCGACCCCGAGGCTCCCGACGAATTCGCGTGAAATCCTATCGCGAAACGAACGATATGACGCGCAGCGGGCAGCCCAGGCGAAGAACACGCGACTGAGGGGGTGGTAAGCAGGCCCGGCCCCGATGCTCGCAAATGCGACGACACAGCCCCTTAGCCGCGCCATCAGCAACCACTTAAGGAAAACGTAGGGCATTCCAAACGGAGTGTCGCCAAAATCATCGAACGCGCCAGTTCCGGGCAGTATGACAGCATCAAAGCCACGAAGTTTGAGGAAGGCGCGGATCGGCCCCCACATCTTGTAGGGCACTCGACCAAGCATGCGGTTCGCCAAGTCGAGCCAACGCGACTTGATAGCCGACCGCGTCAATCTGATGGTCTCCACGCCGAAGGCTTGCTCGACGGATTCGGGCCATGTGCAAATCACGGAAAGTTCGGCCTCGGGGCAAATCCGCCTGAGCGTGTCGATCATTGCCTTGAGTGAGCCGTCATTGCCGAAGTTGCCGACGCCAAACTGCCCGATCAAGCCAATCCGAATTCGCTTGGTGCTTGGCACTGCATGCGCGTGGTCGTAGCCATTGATCCATCGATGCGATCGGAGCTGAGGCTCAAGCACGGTTTCAGTTTGCGTTTTTTGGGACTGCATAAGAACCCGTAGCTTTCAAGTGAGTGAGTGAGTGCAGTGCACTATAGAACCACCTGTCCGTTTCTTCGCCTCAACCTATGGGCTGAACAACACCTCTTTTTGGGTGTGTCAGCGCCTGCGGGTGGCCGGGCGTCCAGCAATCGAAGCCTTGTCCGGCGGCGCACCTCATGAGGCTGATCTGCGCCCAAAAGCCGGTTGACCCGACCGCTGCGGGATACCATCGCCGCAAAAATCCGTCAGCTGTGCGAGCGCATGCAAGGTAACGGGCTAGCCGGGCATTTCAGCCAATGGGCTTTGTTGCCTGCAGGTTGCGCAAACCTGCACGTCTGGCTGCGTCTGCGACCAGCAAATCCCTCCATTGTTGGAGAAACCGATCCTTGGTTGCAGCTGACGCCGCGTTGCGCAGCGAGCGGCTTGTTTCCGCCTTCTCCGCAGGGCTTCGGGAAAGCGCTTTTCGCATCGCGTCTGCGATCGCCGCCGGATCGTTCGGCGGCACCTGCAAGCATTGGCCTCCCACCGCCTCCACGAGCGCACTGTCCGCGGACACTATCGGCAACAATCCCATGTAAGCCGCCTCCAGTGCCGGCATCCCGAAACCCTCGAGAAGGCTCGGCAGCACGAATGCCTCGGCGTTTGCATAGAGCCAGCGCAGCTGTGCATCGGGCACGTAGCCCATGAGCCTTACTCCGGCGATGGATCCCGCCAGTTCCGCGGTCTCTGCATGACCATCGCCACGCGACCCACACAAGACGTATTCTATTCCCTCACGATGGAATCCACCGTCCCGATACGCCTTCAGGGCGGCGATCTGGTTCTTGCGGGTTTCGAACGCGCCCACGGTAAGAAAATACCGACTGCTCAAGCCGGAGATTGCTTCCGCAGGGCCGTCAAACAGTTCGGTGCGCAGATACAGCGGGATTGTCGTCAGGAACCGGAAACCAGAGCCAAAAAGAGATTTGAATTGCTTCGAAGAGAAATTGCTGACGAAGACGACCCCCGGCTTGATGCGCCGGATCTTCTCGTAAGCGAGGTGGTAGTTGGCGCAAGTCCGTTCGCTGTAGAGTTCTTTGTGCGTCAGCGGACCGACATCGTGGCACAGGACGATATCCTTCTCGGTCAGGCGTGACCTCAGGACGTAGAGCGGATCCAGAAACAGCCGGAAGCCACGCTCTTCGACGCCGTCACGGATCAGGAGAAACTCGCTATCGCGGAGCCAGTTGATTTCCAGCATCATCAGCCGGGCGACTATCTTGCGGGCAAGACCCTCGGGCGCAAAGGAACCGAGCCGCCAGTAGCGGACCCTGGCCTGGCCCGGGACAAATTCCCCGGTGAGGTCCTTGGCAATGTGGTAGGCGCCAGTCCTGTTCAGGATCGACAGGGAGTTGTCGAAAAGAAGCAAGCTGGCGGATGCCTGTCTGCTCGCGGCGCGTAGGTCGTGCGGGTCGGGCCGCTCGTTCATCGTGCTCTCCTGGAGATCAATCCTTGTACTGGCTGCCGGTCAACTGCCGTACTCCCCGAAATCGGCGTCGACCTGAACCATCAGTTCGAGGTATTTCCATGCTATCCACCGCCAGGAATAACTGCTCGCCCTCGCGTGCCCCTTGGTGACCAGCCGTTGCCGCAAGTCCGGGGAAAGCATCAGCAGGCGGATGGCTTCGGCCCATGACTGGACGTCGTCGGGATCGGCATAGAGGGCCGAATCCCCGCAGATTTCGGGAAGACACGGCGAGGTCGAGGCCACGACCGGGCAGCCCGAAGCCATCGCCTCGACAGCGGGCAGCCCGAAGCCCTCGATTCGTGACGGGAACAGGAAGCACAGGGCGCCTTCGAGCGCCTTCTTGAAGTCGTCATCCCCTATGCGGCCAGGGAGGACGATGTTTCCGGGCATTTCCGGGACGTACCTCAGGACCGTGGTCTCGTCGACATCGCCTGGCATCCAGAGGTCGAGACCCATCCCGTCGAGGAGTGGGGCCAGCCTGGCGAGCAGCCCCATGTTCTTGTATTCCTGGTCCCGCCTGCCAAGGCAAAGGACATACGGCCTGCCCCGGTCGACGACCAGAGACGATCTCGCTGCATCCCATCTCTTCGCATGGTCGCTGCCGTTGTAGGTGACGACGATGTTTTGCTGTGGCGCGATCCCGAAATCGACCAGGTGGCTGCGCGAGAGTTGCGAGACCGTGGTGATGCGGGCGGCCCGCCTGCCGAGTGCCGGCAGGATCAGGCGGTGCGCCCACCGGAACCCCCGCGCGTAGCTCGACGGCATGAGCCTGGTGTGCATGTCGTGGATGCACGCGATCTGGCGCCTCAGCACGACTGGAGCGAGGTTGCAGAAGCTCAGCAATCCTCCGGGCACATGCCAGGGCAACTGCGCCTGCACCCAGAATTGGGGAAGTCGCGGCCTGTTGAATTCGGGAACGACACGCACGGAGATGGCATCGAGGCTGAGAGGTTCGGAAAGCGGGCGCGGCACCACGAGATCGATTTCCAGGTCGCGACCGAGGGGATGCCCTTCCGAAATGAGGGCGTCGAGAGCCAAGGTGACCTCGCGGGCGTAACGGGCCACTCCAGTCGGCCGAAGCGTCGTGAAGTCTCCGTTTATCGTCCAGCGTCGTCTCGGCGCTTCCGGGTCGACGCACACCCCAGCCGAATGCCCGATCAGGAATTCGGCGCCGTCGGCAGCAGATCTGGCCAGGGGTGTGTCGGCTCGGTGTCCATTCACCTGTCTGGCCCGTCTTGGTGGCGGCGACTCCGTCGTGTCGAACTCGAGTTTGCCCATGTCCCCCTTCCCCGGTCCTTCCCGCACCTTGGGCCAGACTAGCATCCCCAGGGGCACCAAGGCCCTCAAACGTTTGAGGTAGGCACGCTGTCCGACCTCGCCTATCCGGATGATTGCCGCCTAGCCGGATGACCCGATGGCCATGGTGACCTGGCGTCTTTGCGGCTCCACATTGAAGGTTTCAAAGGGGGACGACATGGCTCGGCGTTGGACCATCAATGGGCGGTTTCTTTCCCAGCCGACAACAGGTGTCCAGCGTTATGCGCGCGAGGTCGTCCACTCTCTCGACGCCTTGATCGCGGAACAGGAGCCGCTCGCCCGCGGCCTCGAACTCAGTCTGCACTGTCCGCCCGGGTCCGGGGACATCCCGCTGGCTTTCATCGAACGTCGCGAGATCGGCCGCACGAGCGGGCATGTCTGGGAGCAGGTGCAGCTCCCCTCATCCCTCGATGGCAGCGGACTGCTCAGCCTCTGCAACACCGGGCCGCTGCTTTCCAGCAAGCATATCGTCTGCATCCATGATGCAAATGTCTGGAACGCCCCGCAGAGCTACTCCCTTGCCTTCAGGCTTCTTTACAGGAACCTGTTGCCCGGCCTCGGCAAGACGGCGTGCGGAATTTCGACCGTTTCCAACTACTCCCTGGATGAACTGGTTCGCCGCGGCGTCATCCCGGCAGAACGGGCTTTCGTCGCGCCGAACGGCCATGAGCATGCCTTGCGATGGAAGCCTGAACACTCGGCACAGACACGGCTGGCGGCCTCGCGGGAAACCGTTGTTCTGATCGGCAGTGCCGCACCCCACAAGAATGTGGATCTCCTCCTGGACATGGCTGATCGTCTCGGCGAGGCCGGACTCAGAATAGCGATCGTCGGCATGTCGGATTCGCGCGTCTTCAGGTCAGGGACGGCCAGGACCGAAGCTCGAAACATCCACTGGCTCGGCCGCGTTTCCGATGGCGAATTGGCGGCCCTGCTCAGGGACTCGCTATGCCTGGCTTTCCCCTCGCTCACCGAGGGCTTCGGACTCCCGGCCCTCGAGGCGATGGCCGTCGGCTGCCCCGTGGTGGTTTCCGACCGCGCCAGCCTGCCTGAAGTCTGCGGCGGCGCAGCCCTGTTTGCACCTCCCAACGACCCGAACGCATGGTTCGACAGTTTCGCGCAGCTTCGCGGTTCCCAGGCCTTGCGACTGCAGATGATAGGCAAGGGAAGGGCGAGAGCCTCGGCATACAGCTGGAGGGCGACGGCCGTGCGTTATCTCAAGGCGATGGCGGCCGCGGACGGCGTCGATGCGGAAGCGAAGATCGTCAGGGCTCGCGAATTCACATGATCTCGTGAAGTGCCTGGACGGCCCCGAGTGATTCCAGGATCGCGCGGTCGAAGTTCTCCTCGGAAAAGCGTCCGGCATTTCTGGCGCAAGCGCGGGGCGTGATGGCATAGCTGTTCGCTTCGAACCGTTCGACGGCCTCCTTGAGGTGCTCGACGGTCTGAGCCTTGAACAGGACCCCTGTCGGCTCGGGGGATGATCCCAGGCGCTGTACGATGTCGACGGCCCCGCCGCGGCCGAAGGCGACCAACGGCGTCCCACAGGCCTGCGCCTCGGCCAGCGCTATGCCGAAATCCTCGCAGCCCGCAAAGACCATCGCCTTCGCCCGCGCCAGGGTGTCCACATAGTCTTTCCGGGGCAGGTAACCCGAGAAGGTGATGTTGGGACCAGCAAGCGCCCGCAAGCTGGCTGATTGCTGTCCTTCGCCAACGATGACCAGTCGCCGCGACGGCATCTCGTTGAAGGCCCGGATGACGAGGTCGGTGCGTTTGTAAGGGGCGAGGAAGGACGCCGAAACGTAGTAATCGTCCTTGTCCTCCACACAGGGCAGTTCTCGCAGTGAGACCGGCGGGAAAACGACGCGCGCCTCGCGCCCGTAAATATGCTGGATTCGGGAGCGGACATAGTTCGAATTCGCCAGCATCAGGTTCGGACCGTGCGCGGTTCTCGTGTCCCACGTCCTCAGGCGATGGAGCATGTATCGATAGAGCATTCCCTTGGGCCCGAAGCCAAGCCGCCCTTGCTGAAGATAGGAAAACTGCTCGTCCCAGGCGTAGCGGACGGGGCTGTGCACATAGCATAGATGCGGCTGGTCCGGCCTGGTGATCACGCCGCGCGAAAATGCGGCCGAAGACGAGATCACCGCATCGTAGCCTGTCACGTCGAACTGTTCGATCAGGAAGGGACAAAAGAAGAAGAGGGATCGATAGAATTTCTGGACCATCGGGATCCGGTTGGCCGCGGAGGTATGGAATTCCACGTCGTGGAAATATTGCTCCTTCACCTCGGGCGGCAGGAAATCGAAAAGCGTGAAGACTTCCGCATTGGGGAACTGCTTGCAGATTTGCGCCAGAACCCGTTCCCCTCCCCGGAAATTCGGACACCAGTCATGAACGACGGCTATCTTCGCATACCTGTCGACTCCAGGCCCCGGTGCGGCCGGGAAGTCCTCGATGGGCACATCGACCTTGGCCGCGACCGCCAAATCGGAAGAGCGTTCGTGGAGCATGGTTCCCCCTAACCTCGTCAGGCCAGTAGTCTCCATTCCATCTTGTTGCCCCGGCAAGTTGTACGATCGGTTACAGGCTGTTCCGGACGCATGCCTATCTAATACTTATGGCTGTGGGTCGTTTACAGGGATACTCCGAAAAGCCTGTGTCCGGGGGTAGGCCAAGCTGCTTCCGTCACCTTTTATGCAGGCTGTTTCGGTCCCCTCGTCGGTCTAGGTTCGGCGGGAACCGAAACTGGATCGAGCATGAGACTCGCAGTGATCATCCCGACCCTTGGCCGCCGCGGACAGGTCGCGCGCCTGCTTCGGTATTTGGGTGACCAGACGAGACTTCCTGACGAGGTCATCGTGTCGGCGCCCGACGCCACGCATGTCGAACTGCCGGAAGATTGTCCTTTCCCCTTGTCGCTCGTTTTCGGACCGATGGGATCGTCTGCCCAGCGGAACACGGCTCTCGTACCTTCCCTGGCGCGCTTCGACATCATCACATTCTTCGACGACGATTTCGTTCCGTCCACCGAATACCTGGCGCAGGTCGAGAAAGCTTTCGTGGAAAATGACGGATGGGCGGTGGTGATGGGCATGGTCGTCAGGGACGGCGCCACGAATGCCGGCCTCACCTGGGAAGATGCCGAAGCCGCCTTGCGGGAAACCCGGGGCAAAAAACATGATGGGCCACCGGTGGTCGATCATGTCGGTGCGTACGGATGCAACATGTCCTTCCGGTCCTCCTTTGTGGGAGATTTGCGCTTCGACGAGCGCCTGGTCCTGTACGGCTGGCAGGAAGACATCGACTTCACCAGTCAAATGAGATCCAAAGGTCGCGTGGTCTGCGTCACTGCAATCACGGGCGTTCACCTCGGTATCAAGTCAGGACGGGTCAGCGGAAAGCGGTTCGGCTATTCCCAGGTTGCGAATGCGATCTACCTGATCAGGAAGGGCTCCGTTCCGGCCTCTTTCGCGCTTCCCCTGATGTTCAGGAATATTGCGGCCAACCTCGCAAAGAGCCTGCGGCCCGAGCCGTATATCGATCGCAGGGGCAGGCTCAGGGGCAATATGCTGGCGATCCTGCACATCGCCATGGGACGAATCGAACCCGAATACATCCTGAAAATCTGACGGCGGGAAAGACAATGCGGAAATGGCTTTTGACGGTGGCGGCGGCTTCATTGGCGGCAGCGGCTGCCTGCCCCTTGCCGACGATGGCTGCCGAGTATCTCCTCGGCCCCCAGGACAAGGTCAGGCTCAAGGTTTACGAATGGCGCGCATCACGCGACGTGATCTTCGAATGGACGGCTCTCAACGACAGCTTCGTTGTCGGTGCCGACGGCACGCTCTTCCTTCCATTTGTCGGTCAGATACGGGCGCAAGGCACCGCCCCCGGCGACCTCGCCCGTGCGATCGGCGACCGCCTGATGCAGCAGATGGGACTCGGCCGCCAGCCGGACGTCGCCGTCGAGATTGTCCAGTACAGGCCGTTCTACATCGTCGGCTACGTCACGCAGCCCGGCGAGTTTCCCTTCAGACCCGGACTGACGGTCTTGCAGGCGATGGGAATCGCCGGCGGCTTGCGAACACGCGAGGAGGACATGTCGAGGCTCGAGCGTGAAGTCATCGCGGGCCAGGGCGACGTGGGTCTGCTGGCGCTGAGCAACGTCAGTCTGCTCGCCCGCAAAGCGCGGCTGGAATCGGAACTGGCTGGCAGCAACGACATCGCCTTCCCTGCGCAACTGAAGGACAGAGCTTCGAACGAGACGGTCGCGGTGGCGATGGAGCAGGAGCGCAAGGTCTTCGCTGTCCGCAAGGACGCTATGGCGACGCAACTCCGTGCCCTGCGCGAACTCAAGGATTTCCTCGAAAAGGAACTGACCTCGCTCGGCCAGCAGATGGCCTTCCACGACCAACAGATCGAACTCATCCAGAAGGAACTCGCGGGTGTTTCGGCCCTTGTCCAGAAGGGGTTGGCGGTTGCACCGCGGGAACTCTCTCTACAGGGAACGGTCGCACAGATGCAGAGCGACAGGTTGGTTGCCGAGACCTCGCTTTTGCGAGTCAGGCAGGAGATAAGCAAGACCGACATCGAGATCCTCAACCTCGGCAATAGCCAAGCCAGCGAAGTCGCCGCTTCCTTGCGCGAGACGCAGCTGCAGCTCAATGAAGTGACCAGCAAGGCCAACACTGCGGTGCAGTTGCTGCACGATACCGAGGTCACGGCACCTGCTCTGCTCGCCCTTAGAGAGCGCGGCGAAAGGGCCAAGCCGATCTTCAAGATCGTGAGGATGACGGACAGCGGCTCGCAAGAACTCACGGCTGAGGAAACGACGCCGATCGAGCCAGGCGATACCGTGAAGATCGATATCCCCCCGCCCCCGTCCGGCTTGGCTGCCCTACCTGCAGGCGGCAGCGTGCAGGCAGAGACGCTCCCGATTCAGGGCACCAACTGATCAACCTTGCATGGTTCAGTGAGGTCCACGACTCGCCGCACCCATTGGCGTGGGCTTCGGAAGCTGAAATTGCGGCTGGAAGCCGCCTGGAAGCGCGAAGAACACAAGGGCGCAAGAAAACAAGGGCGCAAGAAAACTGGGGGCGATGCTTACCCGGATCATCTGCGCAATACCCTGGCACTTGCCATGCACTTTGAGGCCGCATATCAGTGAGCACACGCTGACGAAACCTTCCCTGCCGCAGTGAGGCGATCAGTCCTGCGGGTATCACTGGAGATTTCGGTGCTCATGAGTGTCGTGGCTGTATCGGCGGGGGGCGTTCTGTTGGGACTGCGGTTCAAGGCTCCCGCCCTGATCGCGGCGACCGCGCTGCTTGTGATCGGAAGCTTTGCCTGGAATGGCCTTGGGTTGCCCGGCCATGTGACCGTCACCAAATTCCTGATCCTGGCATTCGTATTGGCTTGCGCCTACATCGTCGGCCTGTCGCTGTCCGTCCACTGGAAGCGGACGGAAGGGTGAGCGGTCGGGACTTCAGGCAGCCCTGTCGAAGCGCATCACTGCGAAAACCGTCCTGAACAAGATCACGATGTCGAGCCAGATCGACCAGTTCCGCACATACTGGCTGTCGAGCGCCACGCGGTTGGCGTAGTCCATGCTGCTTCTTCCGCTCACCTGCCAGAGACCGGTGAGTCCCGGCCTTGTCCGAAGGTATTCCCCCAGGTGGTCGCCGTAGCGTATGAGTTCGTCCTTTACGATGGGCCTTGGGCCCACGCAGCTCATGTCGCCACGGATGATGTTGAAGAGCTGGGGGAGTTCGTCGAGGCTCGACTTACGCAGCATCCACCCAAGCAGCGTGACGCGGGGATCGTTCCTGATCTTGTGGGTCTCTTCCCACTCCTTGCAGACATGAGGGTTGGCTTCGAGATATGCTTTCAGAACTTCTTCCGAATTGGCAACCATCGAGCGGAACTTATAGCAATCGAACGGCTTTCCGCCGAACCCGATACGGCTGTGCGAGAACACTGCCGGGCCTCCTGCCGTCATCCTGATCAGCAGGGCAACGACGATCATCACAGGCGCGGCCATGATAAGCGCCGTGCCCGCTATGACCAGATCCATGATCCGCTTCAGGAGACCTCCGATGGGAGGGTTCGTCGTTCCCGTCCTGATGGCGGGCGACAGGTCTGTCAATACTGCCCCGGCACTGTTGTGGTCGGGCGCAGGAACAACGTGCAGGACTGCCGTTGGGCTGTCAGCCGCCACGGGAAGAGGTGGCTGAACCCAGATCGGTGTTCCCTGATGCGACTCGAAGGCGTTTGTTGACATGGGACGATTGCTGTTCGAATTGTTCCGGTCACTCTTCCAAGGTCGGGGCTTGTCGGCAAGAAAGGCAAAGGAGGTAGCGTGACGCTCCAGGGCTACCCCCTAATCCCAAGGAACGATCCCCCTACACGCTTTTGCGACTTCCGAGGGAGGAATGTCTCGCCACCAGTTTCATGCGGGGCTTGGCCTTCATCGCGCGGGCCTTCGTCAGGAGCACGCCCAGGATGGGCGTCCTGCTGGCCTGCAGCGTCCTGACGAGTTCCCGCAGCGTTTGGACATGTGTCTTGCCCCACTGGGCAACGACGACGACGCCATCCAGGACGGATCCGACAATCAGTTCGTCGGCTCCCGAGGCAAGCGTCGGCAGGTCCAGGATGACAATGTCGTAGGCGGCAAGTTCGTAGGCGGCAAGGTCGCGAGCGGTCAGATCCAAGAGGAACGCTTCCATGTTGCTTGGCGCCAGCAGGTGCCTGGCGTCCACCACCGAACTTGGAAGCAAGTCGAACGGCCGCCCAGGAGCGCGGACGATGTTAAGCCGGACGGGGTCCTGGCACGGTTTGTCGAGGGCGCCCGACGGGCCGAGCAGCCGCGTGGTCAGTGTCGGTCGCCTGATGTCGGCGTCAATTACCAACGTCTTCAGGCCGGACATCGAATATAGCGTGGCAAGATTGCTGGCGACCGAACTCTTCGAACTGTCGTTGGATACAGCCGTCAACCCAAGCAACTTGATCGGGCGGCTGGTTTCCGCAAGGCTGATTTCGGTTCGCGCTTTCCTGAGACTGTGGCTGTATCGGGAGTGCGGATATCTTGCGACTTCGTCGAGGTGGCCGGATTCCCTTCTCCTGGTGGTGGGCGGCAGCTCTCCGACGCATTCGACACCCAAATTGTCCCGGATCACTCGTGCTGACCTGATGGTCCAGTCGAACGTATGCCTCACAAACGAAAGTCCGATGCCGAAAATGAGCCCGGCAACCGCCGCGAAGGCTAGCATCAACTTCGGCCTTGGAGTGCTCGGATAGAGTGGCGCCGCCGCAGCCGTGATCATCCTTGCGTCGGCGACCGGGTACGACTGTTGGCTTACCGAGTTGGTGTAGGCCTGCAGGAAGCTCTCGTACATCTTCTGGTAGGTTTCAGCAGTCACCTCGAGTTCTTCGAGCGTCGGCACAGCGTTCGCCCCACCCTCCTCCGTGGCTTCACTGCCGACGCTGTAATCGTGCCGTGACCGGAACTCTTGCGCCTTCGCCATGGCCTCGTTCATCTGGGTGCGCAGTTGTTTAAGGCGCATCTCGAGCCACGCGCCGCCTTCCCTTGCCGCATCGGCCTTGGTTTCGATCTGCTCCCGCACGAAGGCATCGGCCGTGGCGTTCGCAACCTTGGCTGCACCTTCGGCATCGAGAGAGGTGAAGGATATGTCTATCGCGTAGGAAACGCCCACTCTGCGGACGTCGAGGCCGTTGCGGAAAATCAACATGCTGCGCCGGGACTTTTGGTAATCGGTCAGCGTCGCGGGTGTTTCAGGCGCGCTTTGGCCGAAATGCTCCGCAAGCGACGTCAACCAGGCGCTCTTCTTGAGCTCGGAAGCATCGAGCAGAACTGTTCCTATCTCATTGAATCTCTCCCGCAAAGTCGGAGCCTGCGGACGGTTGAATTGGGGGTCGTCGACGAGTTTCAACCGTTCAAGGACCATCGCGGCGATCTTTTCCGACTGCATCACTGCTATCTGGCTTTCCACCTGGGCGGTGTCCAACGACAGATCTACTTCGCCACCCTCCTGCAGGTGTTGTGGCAATTTCGGCTCGATCAGAATCTGCGCGCTGGCGATGAAAGTTGGGTCGGTGGTCGAATTGTAGAACCCGGCCACCAAGAGAGCCGCAGCAAGACAGGCGAAGATGGTTCCAGCGTAGTGCCGCAGAAATTCGGTTATGTCGGACAGGCCAATAAACTCCTGACCGACGGAAGCCTGCTGGTCCGCTGCCGGAGGCCATTGATTGGGAAACATGCGGTTCATTCAAATTCTCCTGCAGGCGCGCGGGAAATCCTGCACGCACGCCGTCCCCATGCAGGCGCTTCCCATGCAGGCGGTCCCCATGCTGGCGGTCCCCATGCTGGCGGTCGATGACATTCAGCCGATGTTTTCATTGAAAGCAGAGGCCCCTCGATCCCAGACTGCCGCGAAAAGATTACGCCCGCGTCAGGGAAGGTTAAACGCCGCCAATTGGCGTAGGGACCTACGCCCTATGGGAAGGGAGAATGCCTGGCAGCCCTGCTCTCGTCCTGTCGACAAAGGACATCTGCTGTTCCAGCAAGGCCTGCCGTCCGCGGCTGAGTGCTAGGTCGCGCGCGAGGGAATCGATCCGCGCGGATATGCGTTCGGGGCTCTCGCCATTTTCCATGGCCTCCAAAGCGAACGCGGCGCAGTCCGTCATCCTTTCCACGGACGGACGCAGTGCCGCGGATTCCCTTTCGATTTCCACTTGAATGAGCTCGAGAAGCCGAGCCAGGCGACCGAACCGCCTTTCGTCGACATCCTCGCGGAACGGGTACATGAATGCGGTCAGCGGCATCTTGCAGCCCACCTTTCTCGTCAGCGCCCGAGCAGGACGCACCTTATAGAATACAAGACCCCATTGCCTGGACGAGACATCCTTTCGGCCATCGGCGGTCATGCTCCTATTGGATGAGGGGGTGCAAACCAGCGCGTTAGGGCTACTCGAATTCATGAAGGGGGCTGCGTCCGGCACCGTGCTAGGACTATTCGCCTGTAACTGCAGAGCGGAAACCGTGACCGTGACCATAGTCGGCCAAGCCAGGCCAAACACGTTCGCCTTCGAAACCAGTGCCCTGGTCAAAGCCACTGGCTTCCGGGAATACGACGCGCGCTGGTGGTTCGGGCAGCCAGGCTCGGACAAAGAACCCGAACTCAATCTGATGGGCGTGCAGGCGATCGGCATGGGGCTCGGCACCCTGATCCGCCGAATGGGTGTTGGCCCGGACATCGTCACTGGCCATGATTTCCGCAGCTATTCCATGGCGATCAAGATGGCGCTGGTCTCCGGCCTGATGGCGGCCGGCGCGCGCGTCAAGGACATCGGCCTGGCACTTTCTCCCACGGCCTATTTCGCCCAGTTCGCGCTCGACGCTCCGTCGGTGGCCATGGTGACGGCCTCCCACAACGAGAACGGCTGGACCGGCGTGAAGATGGGAGCGCAAAGGCCTCTGACATTCGGGCCTGATGAGATGACCGCTTTGAAAGCGCTCGTTCTGGACGGCGATTTCGATCTCATAGGCGGGGGAAGCTATGAATTCGTGTCCGGATTTCGCGAGAGATACATCGAAGACCTGACTGCCGGAAGGAACCTCGGCCGAAAGCTGAAGGTGGTGGCGGCCTGCGGCAACGGAACCGCCGGCGCTTTTGCACCGCAGGTGCTGGAAGGCATCGGCTGCGAAGTCATCCCGCTGGACGTTGAGCTCGACCACACGTTTCCGCATTACAACCCCAATCCCGAAGACATGCAGATGCTGCACGCGATCCGGGACAAGGTTCTGGAGACGGGTGCCGATGTCGGGCTCGGCTTCGACGGCGACGGCGACCGCTGCGGCGTGGTCGACAACGAAGGCAACGAGATTTTCGCGGACAAGGTCGGCGTCATGCTGGCGCGAGACATCTCCGGCCTGCATCCGAAATCCGCCTTCGTCGTGGACGTCAAGTCGACGGGCCTTTTCATGACGGATCCCGTCCTCCTGCAGAACGGTGCAAGGACGGATTACTGGAAGACCGGGCACTCCTACATCAAGAGGCGCGTTGCCGAACTCAATGCCATCGCTGGTTTCGAGAAGTCGGGGCATTTCTTCTTCAACCCGCCGATTGGACGCGGCTACGACGACGGGCTCCTCACCGCGATCGCCGTCTGCGAGATGCTCGACCGCAACCTGGGTAAGACACTCGCCGACCTTTACCGCGATCTGCCGCTGACCTTCGGCACCCCGACCATGTCGCCCCACTGTCCGGACGAGGTGAAATACGGCGTGGTCGCGAAAGTTGTCGGGGAATTCACGAAAATGAAGCGGGACGGGATCGAGTTCGCTGGCCAGCCGCTGGCCAATCTCGTCACCGTGAATGGGGTGCGTGTGGTTGCCCAGGACGGCACATGGGGTCTAGTCAGGGCTTCGTCGAACAAACCGGAGATTGTCGTCGTGGTGGAAAGCCCCGTCTCGTCGGAACGACGTCGCGAGATGTTCGAGGCTCTCGATGCCGTGCTGCGCCGCAATCCAGAGGTCGGAGCCTACAACCAGACATTCTGATGGGAATTGGCTGAGAGGAATTGGACCATGCCGGACCGGATCGTAAGCTTCGTCATGAGCGGGGGCGTCGGCTCACGGCTGTGGCCGCTTTCGCGCGAAGACAATCCCAAGCAATTCCACGACCTTTCGGGCGACGGCTCCATGCTTGCGAAGACTGTTCGACGCCTCAAGGCGCGGCCGGACGGTGAGACGCCGATCTACCTGATAGCGTCCGAACGGCATGCCGACCGCGTCATCTCGGACATTGCTCCGCTCGGCCTGAACGGTGGCAGACCGATCTTCGAGCCGGTCGGCCGCAATACCGCCGCCGCGGTCGCCATAGCCACCCTGCAAACGATCTCCGAACATGGCGCCGACTCGCTTGTGCTCGTGGTCCCGTCCGACCATCAGATATCGACCGAAGCGCAATTCTGGGAAACCGTCGAGGCGGGCGTGCCTGCCGCCGATGCAGGAAGTATCATCGTGTTCGGCATCAAGCCGACGCATCCCGAAACCGGATATGGCTATATCGAGGCCACGGCAAATGGTGACCGAGTAGCCTCCGTTTCGCGTTTTGTCGAAAAGCCAGACGCCGAGACGGCCCGCCAATACCTGGCTTCGGGACGATTCTACTGGAACGCCGGCATCTTCCTTTTCCGTGCCGACGCCATGCGGCAGGCCTTTCTCGATTTCCAGCCGGACCTCTGGGAGACTGCGGAACGGGCCTACAAGACAGCGCGGAGCGAGGTCTCGGGTCTGTACCTGCCACAGGGCTTCTACCTCGCTGTCCCCTCGACGTCGATCGACTACGCGATCATGGAGCATGCGGGCGACATCGCGATGGTCACGGCTTCCTTCCGCTGGAACGACCTTGGATCGTGGCAATCGCTGCTGGAAGCCAGCCCAACCGACGGCGACGGCAACGTCGTCATGGGTGACATCGTCGCCATGGATTGCGGCAACTCCTACCTCAGAAGCCAGGGCAGGCTGCTGACCGTCGTCGGAATGAAGGATGTAGCGATAGTTGCGACGCCGGACGCGGTGTTCGTCGCCCCGGTCAGCCACAGCCAGCACGTGAAGAAGGTCGTCGAACAGCTGGAGAAGAGCGGACGCCTCGAAACGAAATTCACCGCCTCGGAAGACCGGGTCATCATCAGCGGATCATGGCGCAAGCGTGTCGAACACTGGCTCTTCGAAGAAACCCTGCCATTGTGGTCCACTGCCGGTGTCGACGATGTGCATGGCGGCTTCCACGAGGCTCTCGGCTTCGATGCAAGGCCGTTGGGCAAACCCAAGCGCATGCGGACGATGGCTCGCCAGATCTATGCTTTCGCGGTGGCCAAGGAACGCGGCTGGACTGGACCGGCCGACAAACTCATCGACCACGGTATCGACTTCATCGCGAAATACGGCCGCACCGACCGTGGCGGCTGGGTGCGCACTCTCAATGCCAACGGCAGCGTGGCTGACCCGACCGAGGACGCCTACGATCATTCCTGCGTGCTCCTGGCGCTGGCTCATGCTCATCGATGCGGCCATCAGGACGCCCTGCGGCTTGCACAACAGACATTTCATTTCGTCGACACCCATCTCGAGGACGACAGCCTGAGCGGGTTCCTCGAGAGCCCCGGCTCCAACGGGGCACGGTTTTCGAACCCGCACATGCACATGCTGGAATCCTTTCTTGCCTGGTACGGCGTCACCGGCGACCGTGCCTATCTGCGACGGGCGGCACGCGTCATCGATCTCTTCCGGTGCCATTTCTTCGACCAGGAAAGCTGGACGCTTGGGGAATATTTCGACGTCGATTGGCTGCCCTTGCCGGGAGACAAAGGACAATGGACCGAACCAGGGCATCATTTCGAATGGGCCTCGCTCCTTGTCGAGTTCGCGCGGGCGAGCGGGCAAAAAGACCTGGTCGCCTACGCCAGGAAGCTCTATTCGTCGGCGGTCGCCAGTGGATTGAACCGAGCCACGGGTCTGGCTTACGCAGCCGTATCGCGGCAGGGAATGCCTCTCGACCGGTTCTCCCGCAGTTGGCCGCAATGCGAAGCCGTCAAGGCAGCCGTCGCCCTGGACGGCATCGGCGGGCCTGATCTGAAACCCGAGATCGAAGCTCGTGTCGCTCGCCTGTTCAGATGGCATATCGATCCCGCACCGCTTGGCTTGTGGGTCGACAGGATCGACGAGCGCGGAAGATCAGTGGCGACGGAAGTCCCGGCAAGCATCTTCTACCATCTGGTGACGGCGTTGATGCAGTATCTGGACAAGACCGGTGGACAGGTCGAGCCTTTCCCGCTTCCAGCTTTGGACGTGGGCAAGCCAGGTCTGAAGCAGGTCCTCAGCCGCCGCTAATGCGCCGATCCTGGGATACGATGTATCGTGCCACTGTGGTCGTATACGGCGAACCAAAGCGACGCCAATCCAAAGAGGCTACGAGCAGCTATGCTTTCTCCTGCGTCTGCTTGTAACCACGGTAGCCCAGAGGTGGTAGGGAGGTAGTAACTACGGCTAATTCGGTATCCCGTGCCTCTGTGTCGTGGCTGCAAACCGGGATAGTATGCTTACAGGATGCCTCAAAGAGAGGCATTGGGCGACCTCTTCCGATCTTGGAGTTGCGGCTAACTCGTCGAGTCGTTGTAATTTTGAGCCTATGAACCTTCATGTCCGAACGGTTGAGACGCAACTATGGCAAAAAAAAAAGCGCGTGCCAGGCCCAGCGGCGACCTTCTAAAACTGCTTGCTACCAGGCCGAGAGCGGTGGCGCTTGCCGCGCTGCACGTGAGTGAATCCGTGCTGCTGGAACTCGAATCCTCCGAGGTGTTGTCCGCGGCAGAGATCAGGGGATTGCTGAAGGACGCGTCGACGACGTTACGAAATGCCGCCGATCAGGTCGACAATCGCAGCTGCCTCATTGCCAGCGAAATCGTCGACTCCATGCGGGAAAGTTTCAAGAGAAACAAAACCTGATCCTGCCGCCACGTGCCAATTTCGAAGCGTGCCGGTGGCGAGCCGGTGGAACCTGCGCATTTTCATCGAAAAGCGCCGTCGCTACATCGATCGATAGTTTGCCATCAACGGATACTCATCACATCAAATTTGATGTACATTCCATCAGAGGGAGGTATTTTGGGGCAATGGGCGGGGCTATAGATGACGTACGCTTCACATCCTTTTTTGCGCGGGAATGAAAATCGTCCATCGTATGTCGGACTTAACGACGACGATGCGGCGCTTATCAAGACGTTGGGATTCACGCCGAAGCGCTATCTGGCGGAGACGGTCATCGTCAATCAGGGCGAGGACAGCGATCGCATGTTCATAGTCGAGTCGGGCTGGGGCTGTAGATCCCATGAACTCGCCGGCGGGCAGCGACAGATCCTGGATTTTGCACTGAGAGGCGATATCGTGCTGCCTCAATCGTACTCGGGCAGCGCTCTTGAAACGTTCGTGGCTCAGACCGAACTTACGGTGCTGGTGGCTTCGACCAAGACATTTACCCTTGCCGCCATGCAGTCGCCCCATCTCTTCTCCCTTGTTCTCGAAACCCTCGTGCACAATGGAGCGGTTATCGCTCAACATCTCACCAATGTAGGACGACGCAGCGCATTGGCGCGGACAGCGCATCTCTTCCTCGAACTGAAGGCGCGCCTGGAACGGACCGGCTCTGTTACCCAGAACAGCTTTGAATGCCCTCTCACCCAGTACGATCTCGCGGACGCTCTCGGCCTCACTCCGATTCATGTCAATCGAATGCTGCGGGAACTGCGCGAGCGCAAGTTTCTCGAGTTCCGCCAAGGCCAGGTGCGCGTGCTCGATCAACCGGGCCTGACGAAGTTTGCTGGATTCGAGCACGAATATATCGAAAGCTAGGGCGTATCGGCATACGACGCCTGGTCCTTGAAGTCTCCCGTCGAGAAATCATGTGTCAGGGGTAGCGGGACCAAACCGCCATGTGTGCGTCGGCGGCATCCCATTGCGGGTCCACCGGTGTCCGGCCCTGCTTCCGCGATAACACCATAGGCGCCAGCGGTCCGTCTGTTAGATTGTTCGGGTGGCGGACCTGTTCCGCTTGGCCGGCGCCTTTACCCCAACCAGGCCCCCCGCCCAACAGGTGCCGGCCATTTTCAGTTTTCGCTTCTTGGCGTGATCTCTTCGGTCCGCACCTCGTCTCCGATCTCCTTGGCGAGATCAAAGGCCTTTCGCCTTGTCCTTCGTCGTCAAAACGGTAGGCCAGCTAGGCTTCTCGAACACGCTCACGATGCAGGTCATCGCCAGGCCGTTGCGTTCCCTCGTTCGGAGGGCTTCACTTTACATTAGCGGAAGCGCATAAATTACCCAGCCGGCGGCATTGTTCCTCACAGGCATCCTGTCGGTTAGGCCCGGTGTCCTAGCTCATCCCAACAGAAGGGATGCCGGGCCGCTCCAATCAAACCGCGAGCAGAAGAGGCATGCGCCAAGACGATGGCGTCTGTTGCGTCCTTCCCGGCGCCCATCGGAACGCTTGAACAGTCCGCGATGAACCGGAAGGCAATGCGCAATCAATGCGCCGGTTGGATGGTTCTGTGATCATTGCTTGATGAACGGGCCCGTGTAGGTCTGGCCGGCAAGCGCTACGGTTCCGGCCAAGGTTCCTTCGGGCAGCATCACAAGACTGACGTCCGCGCCATTCGGGAGGCGCTTGAGCTTCAATGTACTCCCCGAAATTCTTCCAGCGCCGGCTGCCTCTCCGGGACTGTTGTCGCCCAGATTCCCCCACGCAACGGTGGCCGTCACATCGCCTCTGGGAGAAATCGTCTGCACAGCGACTTTGGCTTCGGACGTCCCCTCCAACCGTCCAGCCCACATGCCCGAGAATGCGGCGTACTTTGCTGGAACGCCTTTCGCTGGCGGGGTGATCGTCGTGGATTGATCCATCGTTGCCGAACCAGGAGCAGCAGCAGCGGGATCCAAGGTAGATAGGGGAGCAATGGCAGCGGGGTTCAACGCAGGTTCGGGAGCGGCCGATTGCGGCGGTTCAGGAGCCGATTGGCACGCGGCCAGGGCAAGTGCCGCGACGCCCAACATCGTGTTCCGCATTCAAGCTCTCCACTTCGTTCCCAAGCCATTGGTGGCCGCAGACCCATCGAATTGCGCGTCATTCTACGCCACCGCCCCGCGCATCGAAATAGCCGGGCGAACCTGTGGATAGTCGAGGGGAAAATGCGTCCGGAAGGACGCAGCCCGTGGCAGGCGATCACGAAGCTGTCCGTGAATTGACGAGGCTTTGCGGGCCTTCGATCACCAGCGCTGGTGCACATGGGGCCTGATGTCCTGGTCGTAGATATCCCGGATCTTGCCCATGAGTTCATCCGACAGCGGCGCAAGGTCCGCCGCTTCGGCATTGGATATCGCCTGCGCCGGATTGCGGGCGCCCGGGATGACCACCGTGACCGCGTCGAACATCAGGATCCAGCGCAGGGCGAATTTGGCCATCGTCGTGTCGTCGGAAACCAGCGGTCGGATGCGCTCGACCGTCGCCAAACCGACCTCATAGGGCACGCCCGAGAAGGTCTCGCCGACGTCGAAGGCCTCGCCATGGCGGTTGAATTTGCGGTGGTCGCTGTCCTCGAATTTGGTATCGGCCTTGAACTTGCCCGACAGCAAACCGCTGGCCAGCGGGACGCGGGCAATGATCGCCACATCGTTCTTTTTCGCCAGGTCGAAGAACAGTTCCGCCGGCCGCTGGCGGAAGGCGTTGAAAATGATCTGGACGCTGACGACGCCGGGATACTGCATCGCCTTCAGCGCCTCCTCGACGCGCTCGACGCTGACGCCGTAGTTGCGGATCTTGCCTTGCTCGACGAGCCGATCGAGCCGCTCGAACACTTCCGGGTGGTAGTAGAGGTCGGTCAGCGGGCAATGCAGTTGCACCAGATCGAGCGTGTCGGCCTCGAGATATCTCAGGCTGCGGTCGATCCAGTCGGTCAGGTTCTTCTGGTTGAACCCCTCGACCGTTTGCTGCGGCAGGCGCTTTCCGGCCTTGGTGGCGATGAACGGCCGCTCGCCGCCGCGCTCCTTCATCACCCTGGCAATGAGTTTTTCGGAACGGCCGTCGCCATAGACGTCGGCGGTATCAATGAAGGTGACGCCGGCGTCGAGGGCGGCATGCAGGGCAGCCACCGCATCGTCGTCATTGACCTCGCCCCAGGCGGCGCCGATCGCCCATGAGCCAAAGCCGATCTCGCTGACGTCGCGGCCGGTACGGCCGAATTTCCGTGACTGCATGTCCTGTTCCTAACTGCGGCTTGGTGGTGATTCCTGATCTGCGGGCCGCCTTTTATCGCATGGCAACGCGATTGACATCCCCGTTCGTTAGATTTACCAGATAACAGGGTTGTATGACAACACGGTAAGACTGCAATGATTTGGAGTCGGGAGGATCTCAAGTTGAAAACCGTTCTGAAAATGGGCGCGTCGGCGGCCTTGTGCCTTGGCGTGCTTGCTCATCCGGCATTCGCCGAGGACAACATCGTCAAGATCGGCGTCGTCGCGGCGGAGTCGGGCTCGTTCGTCTCCGCCGGCCATACCTTGCCGGCAGGCGTCGGACTTGCCGTGAAACAGATCAACGACGCCGGCGGCATCAATGTCGGCGGCAAGAACTACAAGCTGGAAATGGTCAAGCGCGACGACCGCACGGATATCGCGACCGCAATCGCCGCCACCCAAGAACTGGTGCGCGACGTCAAGGTGCAGGCGATCTTCGGATCGGAAACGCATGACTTCACGCTGGCCATGGCCAAGATCACGCAGCCGGCCAAGATCATCCATTTCGCCGGCAATTCGACGCTGGCGAAAATCCTGACACCGGACTCGGTCAAGCCGGGCGGCGAGGATCATTATCTGTTCCAGTCCGAGCCGCAGGAGTTCCAGCGGTCCGGATCGACCGCGCGCGGCGTGCTGACGCTGCTCGAGCCGCTGCTTGGCTACAAGCCGAAGAAGTCGGTCATGATCGTCGGCAACGACGCCACCGGCCAGTTCCTGTCGTCCTACTATTTCAAGGCGCTGAAGGCCGAGGGGCAGGACGTTCCCGACATCATCTTTTATCCGCCTGACACGACCGACTTCTCGCCGTTCCTGACCCGCGCCAAGAGCCTCAATCCGGATATCATCCACTTCTGGTACAATGGCGATTCAACGCTGACGGCGCTGCCGCAGGCGCTCGAACTGGGAGCCGCCAAGAGCTACTTCCTGTTCGGCGTCGACCCCGGCATCTGGAAGGAAAAGCAGCTTTCGGCCGACGTGCCGGTGGCGATGAGCTGCGTTCCGGTATGCTGGGGCGAGTCGTCCAACCCGAAGGCCAAGGCCTATTTCGACGCCTACTTCGCCGCCGGCGCGCCGCACGGCGTGACCTCGTCGGTGTCGCTGCTTTACCACGACTACGTCCACTTCCTCGCCGAGGCCTGGGAGAAGGCCGGCAGCTTCGATCCGGACAAGACGGTGGAGGCGCTGCTGACACTGCACCATCAGGGTGTGGTCTCTGATGACCTGACCTTTAATCCAACCCACCAGGTCACCCATGCCACCGAGGTCTGCGCCGCAGCACCCGGCGGCGCCATCTCCTGCTCGATGCAGCAGCCGCCGGCCGAAGCGCCGAAGAGCTGATCTGGCGAACCGACCTTGAGTTGGCGGCGTCACTCGCGCCGCCAACTCATGCCTCCCGGAATGCAGGCAGAGCCGGATCACCGGCCACCACGTCAACAGCGCCCACCACGTCAACAGCGGAAGCGAGCCGTGGACATTTTCATACAGCAGATCCTCAACGGGCTTTCGATCGCCAGCGTGATTACGCTGATCGCCATCGGCGTCACCCTGATCTTCGGCCTGACCGGCATCATCAACTTCGCCCATGGTGAATTCCTAATGATCGGCGGCATCGTCACCTGGCTTGCCGTCAGCGCCGGCCTCGGCTTCCCGCTGGCCGTGGTGCTGGCGATCCTGGCGGTCGGGCTGATGGGTTACGTCCTCGAGCGTGGCCTTTTCCGCTTCACGTTGGAGCGGCCGACCAACGGCTTCATCGTCTCGCTCGGCCTGATCGTCGTCTTGCAGCATGTCGTCGTGCTGTTCTGGAACCCCAACCAGAAGAGCATCCCGCGCCCGCTGACCACGGTTTGGGAGGTCGGCGGCGTGCGCATCGCCTCGGTGCGGGTCATGGTCATCGCGATCACCATTGTCGTGGTGGCGCTCAGCTTCCGCATGATAACCGCCAGCCGCTACGGCCGGGCGTTGCGGGCGAGCGTCGAGGACCGCGATACGGCTGCCCTGATGGGTATTCCGGTGCGCCGCTACATCACCGGCGTGTTCGTGCTCGGCAGTGCGCTGGCCGGGCTCGGCGGCGCATTGCTGATCGCGCTGTTTCCGATCACGCCGTTCACCGGCGGCACCATGGTGATGAAGGGCTTTGCCGTGGCGCTGATCGGCGGGCTCGGCAACATCTACGGCGCCGTCGCCGCCGGGCTCATCCTCGGCATCGTCGAAGGCTTCAGCGCCGGCTACGGCTTTTCGCAATGGACCGATGCCTACTCCTTCGCCCTGATGATCCTGGTGCTGATCGTCCGCCCGCACGGCCTGTTCGGCGGCACCAGCGGACCCAGGATGGCGTCATGAAGGAGGGCCTCCACCAGGATCGCGCGGGTTCCGGCCTCAAGGCGTTGCGATCGCTGCTGCCGGTGCTGGTCATCCTGGCGCTGATTGCGCTGGTGCCGTTGTTCTCGCCGAGCAACCGCTTCCTGTCGCTGGCGATCTCGGCCGGCATCAACGTGATCGCGCTCTACGGCCTGTCGGTGCTGTTCGGCCAGACCGGCATCCTGTCGATGGGGCACGCGGCGCTGGTCGGCGTCGGCGCCTATGCGGCGGCGATCCTGGCGCGGGACTTTGGCGTGGGGTTTTGGGCAGCACTGCCGGCGGCGGCTTTGGCAAGTGCCGTGTTCGCGATGATCGTCGGCATTCCGTCGCTGCGCGTCGGCGGCCACCATTTTGTCATCATGACCTTTGCCTTCGGCCAATTGCTCGCCATCGTCCTCACCAATGGCGGCGACTATACCGGCGCTGCAACAGGACTTGACCTCGCCGGCCCGGTCACCCTGTTCGGCGCCGATATGAGCGATTTGACGCGCTACTACCTGATGGTGGTGGCTTTCGTGACGGCCGCGGCGGTAGCGAGCTGGGCGATCATCAACTCGTCCTATGGCCGCACGCTGCGCGCCATCCGGGAGAACGAGAAGCTTGCCGCCTCGCTCGGCATCAATGTCGGGCGGCACAAGATCGGCGCCTTCGTCGTCAGCGGCGTCTTTGCCGGCATCTCCGGCGTGTTGCTGGCCTCTTTCCTCGGCCACATCTCGCCGTCGCAGTTCTCCTCCTTCCCCAGCATCTACCTGGCGCTGATGGTCATGATCGGCGGCGCCCGCCTGATCGAGGGACCGCTCGCCGGCGGCATCCTGGTCGCCTTCCTGCCGGAAGTGCTCAACCTCGATCCGGTCCAGTCGCGCATCGTCTACGGCGTCTGCCTGATCGCGGTGATCATGCTTTTGCCCGACGGCCTGATCGGCGGCATCGTGCGCGCGCTTCGTGCAGTGTTGTCAGGCAAGCCGAAACAGGAGACGGAACAGCGCAACGCGGCGCCCTCGGAGGCGCGGCGATGAGCCCGATCCTGGCCATCAGCGGCCTGAGCAAGCAGTTCGGCGGCGTCACCGCACTGGCAGGCGTCGACCTCGCCATCGAAGAGGGTGAAATCCTTGGTGTCGTCGGTCCGAACGGTTCGGGCAAGACGACGCTGTTCAATGTCGTCACCGGCGTGCACAGGCCGAGCGGCGGCACCGTGCTGTTTCGCGGTCAGGACATCACCGGCCTCAAGCCGCATGCGATATCGCGGGCCGGCATCGGCTACACTTTCCAGCAGGCGATGGCCTTTGCCGGCCTTGGCGTGCTGGAGAATGTCCGGATCGCCCGCGAGCATGTGGGGACTGGCACCACCGCCAACCCGTGGGCGACGCCGCAGGCGCTGCTCGACTTCGTCGGGCTGAGCGCGGTTGCCAACGAGAAGGCCGGCGTGCTGCCGTTCGGCAGCCTGCGCCTGCTCGGCCTTGCGCTGGCGCTCGCCACGCGGCCGTCGCTGCTCCTGCTCGACGAACCCGCCGCCGGCCTCAACGACCGCGAAACCACGGCTCTAGTCGGACTCGTCCGCCAGCTTCCCGGCCACGGCATATCGGTCTGCGTCATCGACCATGACATGAAGCTGATGCAGATGCTGTGCCGACGCCTTGCCGTGCTCGACTTCGGCTCCAAGATATCAGACGGGCCGACCGACGCGGTGCTTGCCGATCCCAAGGTGCTGGAAGTCTATCTGGGGGGCGATCTGTGAACCTGCTCGCCGTTTCCGATGTCGTCACCGGCTATGGGCCGACCATCGTCAACCGCGGCGTCTCGCTGACGCTCGGGGCGGGCGAGATCGTCACCATCCTCGGCCCCAACGGCGCCGGCAAGTCGACGCTGCTCAAGGCCATCGCCGGGCTGATCCGTCCGCGCGCCGGCAGCATCTCTTTCGATGGCACCGAGGTGACCGGGCTTGCCGCCGATGTCATGGCCAGGCGCGGCGTCGTGCTGGTGCCGGAAGGGCGCAAGATCTTCGTCGAGATGAGCGTCGAGGAGAACTTGCGTCTCGGCGCCTATGCGCGCCGCGACGATGCCGCCGTGGAGGCCGATTTCGCAACAATGCTGGCCTTCTTCCCGATCCTTGCCACCAAGCGGCGCGACAAGGGCGGCTCGCTGAGCGGCGGCCAGCAGCAGATGCTGGCCATTGCGCGCGGGCTAATGACGCGGCCGCGCGTGCTGCTGCTCGACGAGCCGTCGCTCGGCCTGTCGCCGCTGCTGGTCAAGGAGATCAAGGCGATCATCCTCGGCATCGGCGAGCGCTTCGGCGCTTCGGTGCTGCTGGTCGAGCAGAATGCCGGCCTGGCGCTCTCCGTCGCGTCGCGCGGCTATCTCATGCAGAACGGCCGCATCGTCGTCTCCGGAGCGATCGCCGAATTGCGCGACATGTCGCTGATGCGGGAACTCTATCTCGGCGGCGTGGCGGGAGCCACGGCATGAGCATTCACTTAGTCGTGGCTTGCCCTGTCGCGCAACTCTTCGAAGCGGGCATAGCTCTTGGTCAAATGGCTGCGCATGGCGCGGCGCGCCGCGTTGGCATCCCTGGCCTCGATTGCCGCAAGAATGGCGCGATGCTCGCGCTGCATGCGGGCCAGGTATTTCTCCCGCTCCGGCAGGGTCATCCGGTCGAGCCGTATCCATTGGCGCGGGATCATGGCGCTGCCGAAGGTGTCGAACAGCCGGGTGAAATTGGCGTTCTGCGTCGCCGCGAGAATGGCGCGATGAAAGCCGAAATCCTCTTCCGAGCCCGACCCGCCGGCACGCACCGCCGCCTCCAGCGCATCCAGCCGCGACCCCATCCGTTCGAGCGCCGCGTCGCTTCGCCGCTCGGCGGCAAGGCCGGTCGCTTCGACCTCGATGCCCATGCGCAGTTCGAGCACGCGCAGCACCTCGTCGATCGATTCAAGGTCGTCCGGCAGGATGGAAAAGGTCCTCGGCAGCGGATCCTTGGCGACGAAGGCGCCGAGGCCCTGGCGCGTGGTGATCAGGCCACGGGCGCGCAGTGCGGCGAGCGCCTCGCGCACGACGGTGCGGCTGACGCCGGTGGCGGCGACGATCTCTTGCTCGGTCGGCAGCCGCTGACCTGGCGCCAGGTCGCCGGATTCGATCTGCGCGATCAGCGTGTTGACGAGCCCGGTCCGCAGATTGGGCGCTTGCGGTATGGCATCGAAAAGCATGGGCTCCGCCATCGGGGGACTCCGGTTCGATTGTCCGGCAAAGGCCGATTCTTCGTCAAAGGATTGCATCGACAGGTGCCCGCCGCAAGGTGACGAAATGCGGCCCGCGAACGTGGGTCATTGGAGGATGGCATGAAAGAACGCATCGGCTTCATCGGTCTGGGCAGCATGGGCTCGGGCATGGCCGCCAACCTGCTGCAAAAGGGCTGGCCGCTGGCCGTGTGCGTGCATCGCAGCCGCACTGCCGCCGATCGGTTGGTCAAAGCCGGCGCCACCGAAGCGGCAAGCCCGCGCGAACTCGCCGCCGCCTGCGACATCGTCATCCTGTGCGTCACCGGCTCGCGCGAGGTCGAAATGCTGGTGAATGGGCCGGATGGCCTGGCCGCTGCCGGCAAGCCGCTGCTGGTCATCGACTGCTCGACCTCCAACCCGTCCTCGACGACGGCACTTGCGGCTGAACTCGCAGCACTTAGCATGACGCTGATCGATGCGCCGCTGGCGCGGACGCCCAAGGAAGCGGCCGAAGGCAAGCTCGACGTCATGGTCGGCGGCCCGGCGGAGGCCGTCGCCCGCGCGCGGCCGGTGCTCGAGGCCTTTGCCGCGCGGGTCGTCCACACCGGGCCGACCGGCAGCGGGCACACCATGAAGCTGCTCAACAATTTCGTCTCGATGGGCTATTCGGCGATCTATTCGGAGGCGCTGACGCTCGGCGCCAAGGCCGGGCTGACGCCGCAGGTCTTCAACAGCGTCATCTCAGGCAGCCGCATGGATTGCGGCTTCTACCAGGCCTTCTTCGACTTCGTCCTCAACCGCAACGAAAACGCCCAGCGCTTTGCCATCGTCAACGCGCTCAAGGACATGACCTATCTCGCCTCCTTCGCTCAAGCCGCGGGCGTCGCCAACCCGGTCGGCGCCGTGGTGCGCAACGGCTTCGCCACCGCGGTGGCTACAGGCCACGGCGAGAAGTTCGTGCCGGCGCTGTCGGATATCGTTGCTGGGCTGAACGGGGTTTCGCTGGTCGAGCCGCCAGAGATGTGAGGGGGCCGGGCTGATAAGTATCGATTCAGGGCAGCGGGATCGGCTTGTCACTGAGTGTGCGCAAGTAGGCGATCACGTTGACCCGTTCGGTCTCGTCCGGGACACCAGGCGTCTCCATCTTAACGCCCGGCGTGGTGAGCATGGGCCCGAAGAGATATCTGTTCAGGTCCTCGTACGTCCATACACCCTCCCAGCCCAGCAAGGCGTCGGAGTAACGCATATTTGCCATGGATGCCTTGTCGCGGCCGACGACGCTCCACAAGTTCGGTCCTGTTTTGGTCACTCCCGCTGGCTCGGCGTCGTGGCAACGGTCACAGGTGTGGGAGAAGTAGGTTCGGCCTTTCTCCACATCGGCAGAAGCCAACTTCATTGAGATCGGGGCTGGTGTTGGCAAGACGACGCCGTGCGACAAGAGATAGTCGGCAACTTCGCGTTGCCCCCTGCTTTTTGCCAGATGGAGCGGCGTCTTGCCGTCCATTGTCTTCGCATTCACGTCTGCGCCGGCCTCAACCAGTGCCTTCACGCAGTCGAAACAATCGAGATTGACGGCGACATGAAGGGCGAATTCGCCGCCACGGTCGGAATTTGGATCTGCACCCCGCTCCAGCAACAGCTTTAACAGATCGATCTTGCCTACCCCCACAGCCGCCATCAGCGGCGGACCCCAAGTCGTCTGGGCGTTGACGTCCGAACCACGTTCTATGAGCAGTTTTGCCGCTTCGATGTGGCCCATCCAGACCGCAAAATAGAGCGGCGTTGCGGTTCCATCACTCTCATCTATGCCGGCGCCTGCATCGAGCGCCGCCGTGATCGCGGCGACGTCGCCGTTCATGGCGGCGTCGTGAATGGCGGCGGCATGCGATACAATCGGGATGTGCGCGAGCAGTAGTGGAATGAAGAGCAAGGACATGCGCATTTGGCATCTCCCAAGGCAACCGCCGTACGGCGTCACGCTTTCAAGGTGGCAAAAGTATACTACGAATGCCTGATCGTAGCCACTCCCATCGGTGCGACGCGACCGAGATTCGATCGTTCGTGAGTTCACGTGGAGGTCGGGCGAACAACCCGCGCCGTCGGCCACACCATGAAGCTGCTCAACAATTTCGTCTCGATGGGCCACTCCACCATCTATTCGGGGGCGCTGACGCTCGGCGCCAAGGCCGGGCTGACGCCGCAGGTCTTCAACAGCGTCATCTCCGGCAGCGGCATGGATTGCGGCTTGAATGCGGAATGATCGAGTGGGCAACGGCCTGTCCGCTTCCGGCGATCGGAAGGCCCCCGTCCAGCGGTCCTATTTCAGCGGCAGGAACAGCTCCGCGACCGTCTCATGCTCCGGCACCTCCGGGAAGAAGCTCAGCCGCTGGCAATAGATCGGGAAGTCGCGTGCCTCTTCGCCGCTGGCCGGCAGCCAGTCGCGATAGAGGTAGTGCGCGGCAGGCTCCAGATTGTGTGTGTCGCCGACGACGCGCAGCACCGCGCAGCGCCCTCCAGGGATCACGCCGGCTTTGATCTGCTCGCCGTACGCCTCGATCGGTTGGCCGGTCCCGACACAAAGGTCCACGCTATAATCGGCAGGCGACGCAGGACGCCGCTCGGAACGCCAGACATTGAAGGTCGGACTTGTCCTGGGGTGCAGGCCGGCGGCCTTGCGCCAGGCGATGAACCGCTGGATGGTGGCGCCGAGCATCGCCGGGTCGCCCCGATGCTCCAAGATCGCCACCGGCGTCGGGGGCACATCGCGGATCGTCACGTCGTCGGTGGTAAAAGTCTTCTGCATGAGCTTGCTCCTGGCGTTGTCGAGAGGCCCGAAGGCCGCAAGCCACGGCTCCCATTCGGGAGACTTCCGGAACGACGACGGCGATTGCCCAAACCGTTGCCGAAAGGCGCGGGCGAAGGCATCGGGTGCGTCGTAACCGGCATCCATCGCTATGTCCGTGACGCTTTGGGCGTCTGTGTAGGCCAGCCGGTACGAAGCGCGCTTCATGCGGGCGAGTTGGACATAGCAATGCACGGACAACCCGAAGGTGGACATGAACTGCCGGTGGAAATGGTATTTGGAGAACGCCGCGACGCCGCTCAACGCTTCCAGGCCCAGATCGTCATCCAGATGCCGGTCTATGTGGTCCAGCACCCGCTGCATCCGGGCATGGTAGTTTTCAAGTGACGCCTTCACCGTCTCTTCCTCCGTGGCGACACCAGCTAGGCCCTTCGGGATATGCCGCGCTCGACCGATCTTGCGATTTGGCATGGATCAACCTGCCAGCACGGCATACAGGCAAGCCCGCTCTGCGTGAACGGCGGAACATGGGTCCGCGAAAGGCTGACGAAAAGACTGCGATAGGAGCCGACGCTCACCGGGTACGCCGATGGCAAAGCGCCAGCGTTTCTGCTTATTCCCGCATGCCGGCCCTGCGCAAATTCTTGCGGAGGTGTTCCAGATCGCCGGAACTTTTGTAAGGCGTCATTTGGGGGCCAGTTCGCCCAACGATTGTGGCTGCCGGGTCTATTTGATCGATCCGCGCCACGGCCATTTTCGCTTCGGTCATATTCCCCAATGCTGCGTGACTGGCTGCCAAATAGAGCCAGCGGTACACTGTGTCGATTTTGACCAGACTATCCAAAGCGGCGACTGCCTCATGGTATCGTCGGGAGTCGTAATAAATTTGGCCGAGCTGCAGGACGTACCACTCGGGATGGCGAGGATTAAGACGTATCGCCTTTTGTGCTGCGTCGAGGCCTTCGGTGGTTCTTCCCGCGCAACTCAGGCAGTAGCCAAAGTCCATGAGAATGTCTGCATCGTTGGGATTGAGATCAAGGGCGCGCTGAAACGATGCAATGGCAGGTTCGTACTGCCCGCAAAACAAGCTGTGCCCTGCGAGCGCGTAATGGCCCCACGCCTCAGCGTCGTCGCGTTCGATCGCGAGATTGGCGTATCGCAAAGCATCAGCCAACGAAGACTCGGGGTTCTCGCTAAATCCATCGCTTACGTCCATCATGTGCGTCCAGGCAACCTTCGCAAAGGCCTTGCCAAATTTGGGATCCAGCTCATTGGCCTTGCGGAAGAGTTCGCGCGCACGCTGATTGTGCTCCTTGGTGAAATGGTTCAGGACCTCCATCCCTCGCACGAAGTAGTCCAACGCTTGAAAGTTCCGTGTCCCCGCGACTTCCGGGCGCTCTTGCCACGCCTTTAACAGTCGGCCTCCGTACGCTGTGGCTAAACTGCCGATTATTCTTTCGGTGACATCGTCCTGCACGGCAAAGATATCATCGATGCCTCGGTCGTAGCGCTCTGCCCAAAGGTGCCGCCCAGTCTTGCCGTCAATGAGCTGGGCCGTAATCCGCACGCGGTCCTTCGACCTCTGTACGCTGCCCTCCAGGATATAGCGGGCACCCAGCTCCCGACTGGCATCCTGTATCTTCGTGGCTTTTCCCTTGTAGGCAAAAGTCGAATTGCTCGCGATGACGAAAAGATCGCGAAACCGGGACAATCCGGTGATGACATTCTCGGTGATCCCATCCGCAAAGTAGTCCTGCTGACGGTCGTCGCTCATATTGACAAACGGCAGCAAAGCGACGGACGGCTTGTCCGAAAGCGAAGGCTGCGGGGTAGGGACTTCGCGGCCTCATTCAGGCGCACTGCATAGGCTCGAACGGGCCGCTCGACATTCCTAAGGGTCTGGTCGCCAATGTCATCGAACTGAAGATCGAGGCGACTTCCAAGATGGTCTCGTACCGCCCCCGAGACCGTGACACCGCCTGCAGGAGCTATGCCCTCAAGCCTGGCCGCAATATTCACCCCATCGCCGAACACATCATCACCCTCGATGATTACGTCTCCAACGTTGATCCCGATCCGATATTGTATTGCCTGAGCCTCGGAGACGGCCCCGTTTCGGTCCGACATGGCCCGCTGGATATCGACCGCACAGGCCACGGCGTTCACGACGCTTGGAAACTCGGCGAGGACGCCATCGCCAGTCGTTTTGAAGATGCGGCCTTGGTGCTCGGCCATCTTTGGGTCGATAAGGGAAGCCCGTATCGTCTTCAGTTCGCCAAGGGTGCCGGCCTCGTCGCTGCCCATCAGGCGCGTATAACCCACCACGTCAGCGGCCAGGATTGCGGCAAGACGGCGTTGGACGCGTCCCTCGGCCATTCGCGAGATTGTCCTTCAAGCGCAGCAGAACCGGGATTGTACGGGCGACGGCTGGCCGAGTCCACGAGCCGGAACATCGCCCTGGCCATTTGCGGTCCCTCCCCTAGCGGCTTGCTCTGCGCGGGGCCGAGAGCGCGTCGAGCCGCTCTTGAAGGTGCCCGTTGAGCACGATCATTTCCTTGAGCGCCTTCATCACGTCGCCCTTGTGGACTGCGATGAAGTCCTCGGCGTGGGCCTGGAGGGCGGCCTCTTGACGAGAGTTGAGTGTGACAATGCGATCCACGGCAATTCCTCCAAACGCTGCATGGCCTCAGTGAACAAAAAGGGAACGATAATGTCAAGATCGAATTGACTCGGAGAGGAATGCGTTCCTATTTTTGGCCATGCCGGAACAGAGCAGACGACCGCGCCGCCTTGTGCAGACCCTGTGCCGAGCGCATGAGGTCGGGCAGCTGATCCGCGTCCGGTGCATCAACTGCAACATCACCCGCCACTACCTGCCGGGGGACCTCGCCAAGCTCGTCGGGGACATTCCGTTTTGGGACGTGGCCCGGCACATGCGTTGCGAGCGGTGCAAACGCCGCGAGCTCGACGTGGATATCCTGCTGCCAAGCGCATTGGAGGGCTTGAAGATACGCGTGAGGCGGCTTGTCGAAATCCGCATGGTGCGAAGGGTGATCTGGAGAGATGAAGACTGAGGAGGCTTGCCTATTGACCCGCTGATAACCTCTAGCCAAACGCCATCATGACAACACCGATAATAACCACTGCAATGCCGGATATAGCCCACCATCGAGCTTTTGGATTTGAGAGATCTACCCCTGTTCGACCACCTTCTCTAGACACTCTTAGGACGCTGTCATTGTGTCGCTGGTAGTTCGTTCGCATGTCAATCATGCCGGCGATGGCGAAAAGGAAACATCCAAGAATGATAAAGCCGACGCCAAACCAAATAATTGCGTGCATTTTTCAGTCCCTAGAACAGTGAGCCCTGAGCCGGTGCCTGCGGAGCCTGCTGCGGAAACTTGATCTGCGTGGCCGGCTTCTCGACAATCACCAGCGCATCGTCCGGGGCCGTGCGCTGCAGCCGCTTCGCGTCCGACCACGGCGCTGTCAGCCAGGTCTCGGTTTCCTCCTGCGTCGTCAGGATCACCGGCATGGCCTTCTCGTGAATAGGCTTGATGAGGGCGTTGGGCGCGGTCGTCATGAAACCGTAAAGCTCGAAGTCGCCGGGGCCGTCCTTGACCTTGCGCACCCCATGCCACGGCGTCCAGAGGCCGGCGAAGAAGAACAGCGGGCGGTCCTCATTGAGCGCGAACCAATAGTTCCGCTGGATGCCCGTCTCGGGATCCTTGTCGCCGGGCGTCGGGCTCGGCTCCGCGAAACTCGTCACGGGCACCACGCAGCGGTTCTCGACGCCGACATACTGTTGCCAATGGCCATACTGTGGATTGCGTATGTTGGTGGTGCCATAGTCCGCCTTGCCCTTCATCCGCTCAATTGGCGTCGGCATGCCCCACAGCAGACTGGCAAGCTCCCGCTGTCCGTCCAGCGCATTGCGCACCACCGGGCCGGGTTGGTTGGGATAGATGTCGACGGACGGCTCGAGGTTGCCCAAGATGTCCCGCAAAGTCCGGGTCCACTGGCGGACGGCTTCTTGCGACGTGGTGATGTTGTAGAGGTTGCACATGGCCGCACTCTGCCGCGAGAGCGCTTCGCCGACCAGTCGAAAAAATTCGAACGGATTTGATAGGAAGGCATCCATTGGTGGGTGCGCTTTAGAGCCCCCAAGGTGCGGGCGGGTTCCTTATCCGCCGGCTTGCTTGCGGATAGTCGGCGCTTCGCCATCGTCAATGCGCTCAAGGACATGACCCATCTCGCCTCGTTCGCTCAGGCCGTGGGCGTGGCCAATCCGGTCGGCGCCGTGGTCCGCAACGGCTTCGCCACGGCGGTCGCAACCGGCCATGGCGAGAAGTTCGTGCCGGCGCTGTCGGATATCGTTGCGGGGCTGAATGGGGTGTCGCTGGTGGAGGCGGCGGAGATGTGATGGGGACTGGAGCGATAAGGCGCGGCGATTGCGTACTCGAGCGCAAGCCACTGTCCACCTGCATCCTTTACGTCTGAGATGACATAGGATTATAATCCGCATATCGTACTTCGCGTACCCGAACGCGTGATGATATGAAACAAGGACACACCATGCGAGCGATTCAAACTATTAGATTGCATAACTCTTCGCACTGGATTTATCGGGGAAGTAGTGGTGCTTCGAGCATGCATTGACGCCAGCAAACTAAACTCCGGTGTCTATGCTGTAGCTGGTTTATCCTTCGGCTATGACAACGCGGTCAAGGGAAACGCGGAATGGAAGCGCCTAATGAAAGGGTGGACATTCCACATGACGGATCTAAATGCCAGGAAAGAGGACTTCGTAGGTATCTCCGATCTGGACAAGCATGAAATCATGGTCGGGATTGTTGAGATTATAAAGAAGTACGCCTCATACACCGTGGCCGTGTCCTGCGACTCTCATTTGATTTCGGAACCTTTCCCCAGCCGGTCCTCGCCGGATTTGGCTAGCATCGAATTGAAGAATGGTTTCAGGCTGCTTTATGGAGCCATGTGCCACCTGGCGATGGTTAGGCTCGGCATGTTTGCGGGTTCTCGGGGAAATAGAGAAATATCATACGTGCTGGAAACCGGTGATGAAGGGCAGAGGGGCTTCATTCGATACATAGATTTTATGCAGGATGCGCCGTTTGCCCGAACGCTTCTGGATACATATTCATTGGCTCGGTTGACGACCACTCCGAAAGGGGAGTTGGAGGGGCTCTTTCATTCGGCCGATTTCGTGGCGTGGGAATGGGCTAGGCATATAGGTCGTCAAAAGAGCGACGATCCAATGCGGAAATCTCTTTCCGCTTTGACTGACGATGACGGTGCTGAAGTAGACTATTTTGGCTTCACGATAGGCGAGCAAGGCGGCAAGCATTTCTTTCGACACTATGATCATCGCCATATTGACCGATTGGCAAAATATATGCGTCAAACTGTTGAGGCTGAGAGCAATGACCAGCTAGACGAGGCTTTCAATCAATGGGTGGCTTCGCGTTGAGTACCTGCGCAGCGGTTGTACCTGAACTCGAACTCGGCCAAGTAGCGGTGCAAATGAGCTTCTTTGCAATGCTGATAGACGCCGATCATGACGCGTTTGAAAACTGAAAACATGTTCTCAATCGTGTTGGTGTGGACCACGACCGCGCCTTCATAGCGGGCATACTCGCCAGCCGAATGGTTGACGGTGCCGTGCGCTGAATATTCGGTGCCAGTCACGGTGTAGAGCTCGGACTGGTCCGTGTAGAGCGTCGAATTGCGGTCGGCATTGCGGACTAGGATATCGCGCACGATGTCTTTCGTTGCCTGCTTAGCGGAAAGCATGAGGCTACATGGTCCTTCAATCCACGATCACATGTCCGAAATGTGGGCACCAGGAAATGGCTATGATGCCAGAGGATGCCTGTGTCCACTTCCACCAATGTGCGGGATGCGGAACGCTATTGAAACCGTTGCCGGGCGACTGCTGCGTCTTCTGTTCCTATGGCACAGACAGATGCCCATCTAAACAGGTTGAGGCCCAAAAGCGTGGTCCTTACGAAAAACAATCGGTCTGATATACCAGCATCGGCGGCCCGTAGCTCAGGGGAAGAGCGCCAGCCTTTATGCTGGAGGCCCCCGGTCGAGACGGGGCGGGTCCGCCACCAAATTTCAAACTGAGACACTCCCCCCCACTCCGACCCCTCGCAAAGGGCAGGAAATCGGACATGGCGCTGCCATACCCGGCTGTGTGAAGGCGCCCTGCAGATGAGGGCTGAGTGAAACCGCTATCCCGCAGCCTGCTTACGCACAGCTTTCCTCAGCCGTGAATGCCGCACCGGCGATGCCGGCTCCGCAGCCGCCTCACCACCATCGTGCAACCCCACCCGCAGCGCCGCACCGGCCAGATGGTCGCGCATCGCCGTCTGCGCCGCCTCGGCGTCGCCGGCGCGGATGGCGGCCAGGATGCGCTCGTGCTCGCCGAGCGTGATGCGGGCCATGTCGTCCGATTTCTGCTGGTTGCCGGCGGCAAGGATGCTCTCGCGCACCCGCTCGGACACGAAGACCAGGAACTGACCCATATAGGCGTTGCGCGTCGCCTCGGCGACGGTGCGGTGGAATTCGAGGTCGCTGCGCAGCCAGGCGACGCTGCCATAGGGGGCCGCGCGCATGCCAGCCAGCGCATCGCCCATCGCGGTGAGATCGGCTTCGGTGCGCCGCCTTGCGGCAAGGGCTGCCGCCTGCACCTCTAGGATGCCGCGCAGTTCGAACAGGTTGCGGAAGGAGTCGGCGCGCTGCAGCGCCTCATAGTCGATGGTCAGCACGGTCGGGTTGGTGCTCTCCACCACGAAGGCGCCGCGCCCCTGCTGCGACCAGATGCGGCCTTCCGAGCGCAGCCGGGCGATCGCCTCGCGCACGACGTTGCGGCTGACGCCGAAGGTGGTCGCCAGCGCCTGCTCGGTCGGCAGCTGGTCGCCGGGCTTCAGCCGCCCCTGCGCGATCTCGCGCGAGATGGAACTCGCAACCAGGGTTGAGAGGTGCGGACCGCGATTGACCTTGTCGAGCTTCAGCGTCATCGCTCACCTATAGACCATGATTGGCCTTGCTTGCCAGAATGCGGCCATTGCTCAGGATATGGCGCGGATCGAAGGCTTGCTTGATGCCGGCCGCCAGATCAAGCGTCACCGGATCGATCCGGTCGAGGAACGCCTTCTGCTTGACCCGGCCGATGCCGTGCTCGGCGCTGATCGAGCCGCCATAGCGGTCGACGACGGCAAAGATCTCGGCTTCCGCCTCTTCGAACAGTTGCTCCACCGCTTGCGGGTCCATGCCTTCCGGCGGCACGACGTTCAAATGGATGTTGCCGTCGCCGACATGGCCGTAGGTGACGGCGAGCGCGTCGGGCCGGGCGCGCTGCAATTCGAAGAGCGCGTCGGTGACGAAATCGGCGAGTTTGGAGATCGGCACCGAGACGTCGGTGCGCAGATAGCGGCCGCCCCTGCCCTGCCGCTCGACCATGATTTCGCGATAGAGCCACAGCCGCTCGGCCTGCGCCCGGGTCGATGCGACGATGCCGTCCTCGACGATATCGGCGACGCCGCCGAGAAAACCCATGAGCATGGCGGACAGGTCGATCAGCCCACCGGAGGAAACTTCGATCAGCACATAGGCCGGATAGGCCTTTGCCAGCGGATCGGCAAAATCCGCGCCCTCGCGCATGGTGATCTCGATGCCCTGGCGCAGGATCAGTTCGAAGGCGGTAAGAAGATCGCTGCAGTCGCGCCGTGCCCGCGCATAGAGCGCCATGGCGTCCTCGACCGAGCGTAAGCCGACCAGCGCCGTCTCGATCTGCGTCGGCTTGGGAAACAGTTTTAGCGCGGCGGCAGTGACGATGCCGAGCGTGCCTTCCGAGCCGATGAAGATCTGCTTGAGGTCATAGCCGCGATTGTCCTTGCGCAGCACCTTCAGCCCGTTCCAAATCCGGCCATCGGCCAGCACCACTTCGAGGCCGAGCACCAGGTCGCGCGTCATGCCGTAGCGCAGCACGTTGAAGCCGCCGGCATTGGTGGCGACGTTGCCGCCGATGCGGCAGCTTCCCTGCGCCCCGAAGGTGATCGGCAGCAGGCAGTCGCACTCTGCGGCGACGCGCTTGGCATCCTCGAGGATGCAGCCGGCCTCGACCACCATGGCGAAGTCGATCGGGCTGATCGAACGGATCCTGTTCATGCGCTCCAGTGAGATGACGATCTCGCCGCCATCCGCCGCCACCGCAGCACCGACGAGGCCGGTCAGGCCGCCTTGCGGCACGACCGGAATGCGCTCCGCATGGCAGTGCCGCATCAGCGCCGACATCTCCTCGACCGAGGCCGGACGGGCGACCGCCAGCGGGCGGCCGAAATGGTCGCCGGACCAGTCGCGGCTGTAGCGTGCGAGGTCTTGCGTCTCGGTCAGCAGGCCGCCATCCGGCAGCACGCCGGCAAGGGCCGATAGCAGCGATGCGGAGGGCACGACATTCATGACCTGGTTCTGGACCCTCTGGGAAAACGACTGGACAACCACCTTGCTTGTCGTGTTATCATACAACCATGATTTAGAACATCAAGCGAGGCCATGTTGCCGCCAGCTGTTTGATGTGGACGGTCAGACCAGCCAATCACCCGACACGGAGGACTTCCCCAATGAGCGACGCCCCGGGCTTTCGCTATATGCACACCATGATCAGGGTTCTCGACCTCGACAAGTCGATCGCCTTCTACACCGAGGTTCTCGGCATGACCTTGCTGCGCCGGGACGACTATCCCGGTGGCAAGTTCACCAATGCCTTTGTCGGCTATGGGCCGGAGGACAAGGAAGCCGTGGTCGAGCTGACGCTGAACTGGGGGCGCGAAGAGCCCTACGAGATCGGCACCGGCTTCGGCCACCTGGCGCTCGGCGTCAACGACATCTACGCCGTCTGCGCCGAACTGGAAAAGCGCGGCGCCAAGATTCCGCGCAAGCCCGGGCCGATGCAGCATGGTACCACCCACATCGCTTTCGTCGAGGATCCGGATGGCTACAAGATCGAGTTGATCGGCCTCGACACGATGCAATGACCTGAGCCGGCGGGGCCGCATCGCGCCTTTGATGCGACCCCGTCCGGTCCGCGCTTGCTTGGGAGGCGGTGCGGATGGATCTGTCACTTGATGACCGCGATCTTGCTGCGGTCGATGGTGATGGCGACGGCTGCGATGAGGACCGCGCCGAACACCATGTTTTCCAGGAAAATGTTGACGCCGACGAAGGTCATGCCGATGCGCACGATCGAGATGATCAGCGCGCCGACGGCGGTGCGCGCGACGCCGCCCAGCCCGCCGGTGATGGCGGTGCCGCCGACGATGACGGCGGCAATGGCCGGCAGCAGCAGCTGGTTGGCGAGAACCGGCGAGCCACTCGACAGTCTAGCTGCCAATACCACCCCGGCGACGGCGGCCAGCATGCCGGAGGCGGCGAAGGCGATGATCTTGGTGCGGTCGACATGGATGCCCGCCGCCCAGGCGGCCGGCTCACCGGCACCGACGGCAATCGCCTGGCGGCCAAAGCGCGTGTAGCGCAGCGCGAGAAAACTGGCGATGCCGATGACCGCCGAAATCAGCACCACCACGGGCAGGCCGGCGACCGTGGCGTTGATCCAGGCGGTGTTTTCACGGCCGCCTTCCTCGATGGTGATGGCGCGGCCGTCGGAGACCCACAGCGCGATGCCGGTGACCACGCCGCCGGTGGCGAGCGTCGCCACGAAGGACGGGACGCGCAGCTTGACATGGACGATGCCGCTCAGCGTTCCGAAGGCGAGCCCGGACAGGATCGCCACCGGAAAGGCGGCCAGCCCGAGCGAGGGCAGCAGCTGCGCCAGGATGACGCTGGCCAGCGAGGCGACCGCCTGGATCGACAGGTCGATGCCGCCGAGCAGGATGGCGAAGGTGACGCCGGTCGCCAGGATGAACAGCACGGCGGTGTTGGCAAACAGAAGCGCCACGGTCTCGCCGGTGAGAAAGCCGGGCGCGGCGATCTCGATGATCAAAAGCAGCGCGACAAGCAGGACCAGCGGAATGGCGCCTTGCGTCCACTTGCCTTCGAAGATGCGCCGCAGCGAAAAAGCTTCATTCATCGCAGGGCTCCCAAGACTGATGGTGGTTTCGGGGCCGCCCTTGCGGCGAGCGGAGCGGACATCGGTCCGTGAGCACCGCAGCGCAATTGCATATGGCGCTCCCCCACTCCGTCTCGGCTTCGCCGAGCCACCTCTCCCCCACATTCGTGGGGGAAGAGGAAATGCCAACCGCCGAGGTCGCAGCCTTGAAAGGCTTGGGTTTCCTCTCCCCCATGGACATGGGGGAGAGGTGGCCGCGCAGCGGCCGGAGTGGGGGGCTGGCGCCGCCATATGCGATTGCCCTGGTGAGAAGCGCAGAAAACGCCTTCAGATGGCCGCCAGAGCAGAGTTTCCAAACGGTCTCTCATACCATCGCCCGCAACAGTTCCACCTGGTTCGGCTTGTTGCCCGGGCTGGCGTCGAAACGCGCGGTGATCTCGCCGTCGCGCATCACCAGCACCTGGTGCGACAGGCCGATGGTTTCCTCCAGCGTGTCGGAAATCAAAAGGATCGCCACACCTTGCGCGGAGAGATCGCGGACCAGTTCGTAGACCTCCTCCTTGGCGCCGACATCGAGCCCGCGCGTCGGATGGTCGAGCACGAGGATGCGCGAACCCGCCGTCATCCAGCGCGCCAGCACGACCTTCTGCTGGTTGCCGCCGCTGAGCTTGCGGCAGGCGGCATCGGGGCCGGGCGCCTTGATGCGCAGCCGCTTGATCCAGTCGGAGGCAAGCCGGCGCTCCTTGCCATAATCGATCGCGCCATGGCGCATGACGCTCGACAGGTCGGCCAGCGAAATGTTCTCGGCGATCGACAGGAACATCACCAGCCCTTCGAGCCTGCGCTCGCGCGGCACATAGCCGATACCCCTGCGCACAGCCGGTTCCGGCGAGCCGAAACGCACCGCGTCGCCGGCGATTTTCATTTCGCCGGCATCGTGCTGGAGGAAGCCGCCGATGGTGCGCGTGACCTCCTCGCGGCCGGAGCCGACGACGCCGGCGATGCCGACGATCTCGCCGGCCCTGATCTTGAGATCGACGCCGTGATAGGCGCCGTTTGCGCCCAAACCCTTTGCCTCGACCATGACCGTCTCGCGCGGCGCCTGCTGGCGGGCCTCGCGGTAATATTCCGCCTGCAGCCCGCGCCCGACCATGATCTCATGCAGTTCCGGAGCGGTGACATCGGCCGCGCGATGCTCGGCGACGACCGCGCCGTCCTTCATCGTGTAGACACGGTCGGAGATCGCAAGCACCTCGTCGAGACGGTGCGAGACGAAGACGAAGCTGGCGCGGGATTTGAGCGAGCGCACGCGGGCGAACAGCACCTCGATATCGGCGGCGTTGAGCACCGAGGTCGGCTCGTCGAGCAGGATGAGCAGCTGCCGCTCGACCACTTCCTCAAGCGTCAGCGCCTTGGCCAACTCGACCATCTGGCGCGCGGCGAAGGTCAGCTCGGAGGTGCGCGCGGTGACGTCGATGTCGATGCCGATCTTGGCCAGTTGCCGGCGCGCCGCCGCGTTCATGGCGCGCCAGTTGACGATGCCGAAGCGGGTGAAGCGGTCTTCCTCACCGAGATAGATGTTTTCGGCGACCGTCAGGTTGAGCACCAGCGACTGTTCCTGGAACACCATGCCGATGCCATGCCGGGCCGCGTCGCGCGGACTGCGCATGCGAAGCTGCTCGCCGTCCAGCGTGAGGCTGCCGCCGTCCGGCCGGTAGCTGCCGGCCAGCACCTGCATCAGCGTCGACTTGCCGGCACCGTTCTCGCCGATCAGCCCGACCACCTCGTTCGGCCGGACCTCGATCGAGACGTCGCGCAAGGCCTGGACGCCGGGAAAGTTCTTGATGATGCCGGAAGCGCGCAGCATGGCGTTCACTTGACTATCCTGAGGCGGACGCGGTCGAGCGACAGCGCCACCGCTGCGATGATCATCAGGCCCTGCACCGTCTGCTGGATGTAGGGCGAGATGCCGAGCAGGATCATGCCGTTGGCGAGCACGGTGACGATCAGCACGCCAATCAGCGTGTTGACGACGCCACCTTCGCCGCCGGTCAAGGCCGTGCCGCCGACGACGACGGCGGTGACCGCGGCAAACAGCCGACCGTCGCCGATGACCGCATGCGATTGGCCAAGCTGTGCGGCGGCAAGCACACCGGCAATGCCGAAGAAGAAGCCGGCCAGCGCGAAGGCGGTGATGCGCACGCGAACCACGTTGACGCCGGAAAGCTTGGCGACATCCTCGTCACCGCCAATGGCCAGGATGTGGCGGCCGAGCTTGGTGTGATACTGGATGATGGCGGCAAGCAGGAACGCCCCGGTCGCAACCCACACCGCCAGCGGCAGGCCAAGGAAGCGGGTCAGTGCCAGCTCGCGGATCGAGGCGTCGTTGAGCCGGATCGCCGAGCCGCCGAGCATATAGACCGACAGGCCAAGGCCGATGAACCACATGCCAAGCGTGGCCATGAAGGACGGGATCCGCAGCATGGTCTGGACCAGGCCGCTGACGAAACCCATGGCGGTGCCGGCAACGACCGCGGCCAGCACCGCCCACCAGCCATAGTCGTTGCCATTGCCGTCATTGGCGGCGAGCAGCACGACCACCATCGCCGCCACCGACAGGGTGCCCTCGACCGAGAGGTCGATGCTGCCCATCAGGATGATGAAGGTCAGTCCCATTGCCAGCGTCAGTGGCACGGCGGCCGAGTTGGCGAGACGCACCAGGTTGCGCAGTTCGATGAAATTGGGATTGGCGATGGCGATCAGCACGCAGAGCACGATCAGCACCGCCAGCGGCGCCAAGCTGCGCCAGCGCCTGCCGCCGAACACGGCGGCGATGCGGCCGGGGAGAAATGTCATAAGCGTCGTCCGCTCGATGTCCGAAACGGACTTCAGGGGTTCTGTATGGATTGTCAAGAAACCGCTTCCCGTCTGCTGATGACAGTCGCCGATGCGGATGCAATGCTCGACGACGGTAAAAGGGAGCGGGCCGCCAGGGAGCAGCAGCCCGCCCCGGCGGTCAGGTCCGGATGGCTCCGGTCACCCGACCCCACAGATCGTTCCAGTCGATCTCCGGCTTGGCGTCGACATTGGTCTTGTAATATTCCTCGACATTGTCGTGCGAGATCAGCACGGCCTTGCCGTAGAATTCGCGATGTTCCGGCGGTTCCTTGACCGGGTCGAACTTGCCGATCTTGGCGTTGTAGCCGATGGCCAGTCCCATGCCGCCCTGCCAGAACGGATCCGAGGTGACGGTGCAGGCGAACTCGCCGGTGCGGACCGCGTCGACCGCCGTCTTGATACCGTCGACGCCGACGATCGGCACCTTGCCGGCAAGGTTTTCGGCGCGCAGCGCCTCGAGTGCGCCGGAGCCCATGTCGTCATTGGCGGCCCAGATGCCCTTGATGTCATCGCCGAAGCGGGTGAGCAAATTGCCCATCAGGTCGAAGGCTTCAGTCGATTTCCAGTTGGCGACCTGGAAGTCGAGCAGCTTGATGTCGGGATTGGCGGCGAGTGCGGCGTCGAGGCCCTTCTTGCGTTCGATCGCCGCCGTGGTCGAGATCAGGCCGCCGAGTGCGACGATGCCGCCCTTGCCGCCAATTGTCTTGAACAGGATCTCGGCGATGGTCTTGCCGCTTTCGATGCCGTCGAACTCGATGTGGGAAACATAGTTCGGGTTGAAGTCCTTGGGATGCAAATCCGCCGGCTTGTTCCACTGCGTCACCACATAGGCGCCGGCCTTGGCGCAGGCCTCGACGATCGGGCGTGCATCAGGGGTGTCGTTGGGATCGGAATTGAGCACCATGTTGCCGCCGGTCTTGGCCAGCATCGCCTTGATGTCGGCGATGCCTTTCTCGCTGTTGCCTTCCGAAACCAGGGTGACGTGTTCGAGACCGGCCCATTTGGCGTAGGCCTCGGCGCCGGTCTTCCACACCGCGTGGTAGGGGTTGGACAACGAGCGAATCGACGTCACCAATGTCGGCTTTTCCTGCGCGCGCAAAACTTTTGGCATGGCGAGTGCCGCCATTCCGGCGGTGGCGCCCATCATCAGCGTCCGGCGGCTGACCGCGCCGGAAAGCGTTAAACCTGTCCTGTCCTTCATGTATCGAACCTCCCGATTGAATTCTGTTTCCCGCCCGGCGGCATGCGCGGGGAGCGCGGCCGGGCCTCCGATCGACGGGTTGTCAAGCTCCTCCACTTGTACGACAACCCTTCAACACGATAACCATACCCTTTCTCTTGACGCGGCACAAGCGACTTGAGATCGTCGCGTGCGGGAGGGGGCGCCGTTTGTGCCCATACGAGGGAGCGAGAATGCCGGACTACATCATCGTCGGCGGCGGCTCGGCCGGCTGCATTCTGGCTGCCAGGCTGAGTGAGGATCCGGACCTGTCCGTCGTCCTGCTAGAGGCCGGACCGCCGGATACTGATCGCTACATCCACCTGCCGGTCGGCTTCTTCAAGATGACGGCCGGACCGCTGATTTGGGGCTATGACACGGCGCCCGGCAAGGCGATCGACGGCCGCACCATGGTCTATCCGCAGGCGCGCGTGCTGGGCGGCGGCTCCTCGATCAACGCCCAGGTGTTCACCCGCGGTTGCCCGCAGGATTACGACGGATGGGCTGTCGACGATGGCTGCAGCGGCTGGAGTTACGCCGACGTGCTGCCCTATTTCCGGCGCTCCGAGGGTAACGACACTTTCGCCGGTCCGCAGCACGGCACCGATGGCCCGCTCGGCGTTTCGAGCGGCGCGCCGCATCCGCTGACCCGGGTCTTCGTCAAGGCCGCGCAGCAGGCCGGCCTACCCTTCAGGGCCGATTTCAATACCGGCCAGCAGGAAGGCACCGGATTCTACCAGACGACGACGCGTCAGGGGAAACGCAGCAGCACGGCAGTCGCCTATCTCAGGCCGGCGCTCGGCCGCAGGAACCTTACCTTGCGCACCGACGCCATGGTCAGCCGCATCATTGTCGAGAACGGCCGCGCCATCGGCGTCGAGATCGTCGTCGACGGCAGTACCGAGCTGTTGCGCGCCGGGCGCGAGGTGATCGTCACCGCCGGCGCCATCGGCTCGCCCAAACTTCTGATGTTGTCCGGCATCGGCCCGGCCGAGCATCTCAGCGCGCACGGCATCGAGGTGATCCACGACCTCGCCGGCGTCGGCCAGAACCTGCACGATCATATGGATGTCGACGTCGTCGCCGAACTCAACGGGCCGCACGGCATCGACCGCTACAAGAAGAAGCGCTGGCAGGCGGTCGCCGGCCTCGAATACGCGCTGTTCGGCAAGGGGCCGGTGGCGTCCAACATCGTCGAAGCCGGCGGCTTCTGGTGGGGCGACCATGCGGAGAAGACGCCGGATATCCAGTTCCATTTCCTGCCCGGCGCCGGCGTCGAGGAAGGCATCGGCTCGGTTCCCGGCGGCAATGGCTGCACGCTGAACTCCTACCATGTCCGCCCCCGCTCGCGCGGCAGCGTCACGCTGAGATCAGCGGATCTGTGCGATCCGCCAATCATCGATCCTAACCCTTTTGCCGAACGCTACGACCTGGAGCGCGCCGTCGACGGCATCGAGATCAGCCGCGAGATCCTGTCCCAGCCGGCCTTCGCCAAATACATCAGCCGGGAGCACCTTCCGGGTGCCGCAACCAAGGGACGCGCGGCGCTGGAAGCCTTCGCCCGCGAGCATGGCCGCAGCGCCTACCATCCGGTCGGCTCCTGCCGAATGGGCGGCGATGCGCAAAGTGTCGTCGATCCCGAGCTTCGCGTGCGCGGGCTTCAGGGCCTGCGCGTCTGCGACAGCTCGGTGATGCCAAGCATCGTGTCGTCAAACACCAACGCCGCCGTCATCATGATCGCCGAAAAGGCTGCCGACATGATCGCCGGGCGGGGCCAGTTGCCGGTGTAGCCAGATCATTCGTCCGGGAACATCGAACGCGGCGGAAAGTCCGTGCGGCTATAGTCGACGACGATGAATTTGCCGCCCTGGTAGCGCTCCACGACCGGGTTGTCCGTCACCTTGCCGCGGACGCGTTCGGCCTGGCTGTCGGAACTGTCCAGCGGCGTCCAGCCGATCTTGCGCCTGGCATCGTCCCGCCAGAAGCCGCGGCTGTTGTTGGACGCTCCCCAGATGACCGAGCAGCCGACATGCTCAGCCTCGGCGCAGCGTTCGACCAGGCGGACGAAATCGTCATGCGATATCCAGGTCGACAGGATCCGTTCATCAGGCACCTCAGGCAGCACCGAGCCGATGCGGATCAGCACGCTTTCGACCGCATGCTTGTCCCAGTAAAGCCGCGCCAGCATTTCGCCATAGGCCTTCGACAGGCCGTAATAGCCATCCGGGCGCAACAAGCAGTCCTGGTCGAGAATCTCGGTCCGCTCATAGAGGCCGACCGCGTGCACGGAGGACGGGAACACCACGCGTGCCTTCTGGCTGCGCGCCGCCTCGTAGATGTGGAAGCTGCCGCGCAGATTGGGGCCGAGCACCGTTTCGAAGGATTTTTCGGTGGAGATGCCACCGAAATGCAGGATCAGCCCGCAGCCTCGGGCAAGATCGGTCACCGCCTGCTGGTCCTCGAGATCGACACGATCGAAACTTGCGTTTTGCGGCAGCGGGAATGGCAAGGGCACCACATCGGTCAGCCGCAAGGTCCAGCCCAGTTCTGCCAGCCTGACCGAAAGCAGGCGTCCGATCGTGCCGGATGCCCCGGTCAACAGCACCGGTTTATCGGAGAGAGCCAATCCCTGTCCTTTCATGGTAGCAGGAGACATGTTCGCGCCGGCCCGGCAAGGCGAGTGGCTGTTGGGCGCTTCAAGCGACTGGCGAATGTCATCATATCACCATATAAATAATCGGTTGCCAAGAACAGCGGTTCGTTTATTGCTTGGTGGCGATGAAACGTTCCTTTGGCCTTCCCCCTCAGATCAGCCGCACGGCGCAGGTGGCCGACTGGTTTGCGCGCGAAATACGCGCCGGCCATCTGACCAGTGGCGAGAAACTACCGACCGAGCAGGAACTGATCGCGCAATTCGGAGTGAGCCGTACGGTGATCCGCGAGGCGATGGCCTCGCTGCGCTCGGAAGGGCTGGTCATCAGCCGGCAGGGTTCGGGCGTGTTCGTCGCCGACCACGAGGCCAACACCACATTTCGCATCATCTCCGACGAACTTCGTTCGCTGACGGAAGTCCAGAACGTGCTGCAGCTGCGGCTCGCCGTGGAACTCGAAGCCGCCGGCATCGCCGCTGAGAAGCGCAGCGACGACGACCTTGCCCGCATGCGCGATTGCCTCGACGCCATCGACGCGTCGATCGCGGCCGGTGACAGTGCCATCGAGCCGGATTTTGCCTTCCACCGGGCGATCGCCTCGGCCACCGGCAATCCCTATTTCGAGCGCTTCATGCATTTTCTCGGACCCGTCATCATTCCGCGGCAGTCGATCCGCCCGCGGGCCGAAACGCCGGAGCAGCGGCGGCTTTATCTCGAACAGGTCCAGACGGAGCACCGCCGCATCTACCAAGCCATCGAGCGGCAGAATGTCGAGGCCGCCCGCTTCACCTTGCGCGAGCATCTGGAGGCGGGCCGCGAGCGCTATCGCCGCATGGTCGACGGTTCGGTCAGCTCGTAGCACGGCGTCGAGCCTGACCTTCGTTCCGTGATTTCACGCCAGCTCTCCAACCGGCATGCGGCAGGACTGCATGAGCGCCGCGAGCTGCCGCTCTTCATCCGCTGTGAGGTCAAGCAGCGGCGACCGCACCGGCCCGCAGTCGATCCCGGCAATGCGCGCGCCGGCCTTGACGATCGAGACGGCGTAGCCGGCGCGCCGGTTGCGGATGGCGAGATAGGGCAGGAAGAAGCTGCGGACGAGATCGCCGACCTCAGCCATGCGGCCGGCGCGCAAGGCGTTGAAGAAACGCAGCGCCATCTCGGGGGCGAAATTATAGATCGCCGACGAATAGGTCGTCATGCCGATAGCAGCGGCGGCACTGGCATGGACTTCGGCCGTCGGCATGCCGCCGATGAAGATCAGGCGGTCGTCCATCCGGTAGCGCAAGGCGGTGAGAAGCTCGATGTCGCCGACGCCGTCCTTGAGCCCGATCAGGTTCGGGCAGTCCTGCGCCAACCGGTCGAGGGTCTCGGGCGTCAGCACCGCATTGTCCCTGTTATAGGCGATCACGCCGATACCGACCGAGCGGCAGATGGCGGTCAGATGCCGGCGCAGGCCATCCTGTTCGGACTTTACGAGGTAGGGCGGCAGCACCAGCAAACCGTCGGCGCCGTTGGCCTCCGCGGCCTTGGCGAACTCGACCGCCATATGCGTGCCGTAGCCGACGCCGGCCAGCAGCGGCAGGTGATCAGGAACCTCGTCCGACGCTGCCCGCACAACACGCTTGTATTCCTCGAGCGTCAGCGAGAAGAACTCGCCCGTGCCGCCGGCGGCGAAAAGCCCGCTCGCTCCGGCAGCGCCCTGCTGCGCGACATGGGCGCGATAGCCTTTCTCGTTGAAGGCGCCGGCATCGTCGAAAAAGGTCAGCGGAAAGGACAGCAGCCCGCGGCCAAGGGATTTGGTCAGCTCGGTCGGTGAGAACGTCAAAACGAGTACTCCGTGTGTGGGGCCGCCAAATCGGCATGGACGGTTTGGCCGGCAGGAATTTTGGCAGCCGTGGCGTTGGGTGGGTTCATACGATGCCGGGCCGGACTTCGGCCGCGGCGGCGTCGATTGCCTTGCGGCCGAGGCCCGACTTGACGATGCGGATCAATTCCTCCTCGCTGGTGTCGGCGGTGGAGGCGTCCAGCGCGACCTCGCCCGAATGCAGGAAGTTGATGCGGTCGCAGACTTCGAAGATCTGGTTGTAGTTGTGGACGATCAGGATCACCGAGACCTGGCGCTGCTGGCGCAGGTTCTGGATCAGGCCCAGGACATGCGCGCTCTCGCGCACGCCGAGTGCCGCCAGCGGCTCGTCAAGGACCAGGATCCTGGGCGACGAATAGATCGAGCGGGCAACGGCGATGCACTGACGCTGTCCGCCCGAAAGGAGGTCGACGGTGCTGTTGACGCTGGGAATCGAGATGCCCAGCGTGTCCAGGTAGAGTTGCGCCTGTTCGCGCATCTTCCTGTTGTCGAGCAGGTTCAGCCCCAGGATGCGCTTGTGGTATTCGCGGCCGAGGAACATGTTGTGGAAGACGCTGAGGTCGCCGATCAGCGCAAGGTCCTGGTAGACGGTTTCGATGCCCTGGGCGCGCGCGTCGCGCGGCGAGGCGAAACGCACTTCCTTGCCTTGCGAGACGATCGTGCCTGTGTCGGGCTGGTGAAATCCTGACAGGATCTTGATCAGCGTCGACTTGCCCGCGCCATTGTCGCCCACCAGGGCCAGGACCTCGCCCCGGCGCAGCTTGATCGAGACGTCGACAAGTGCTGTGACGGCGCCGAAACTCTTGGAGATGTTGGACATTTCCAGGACGACGGGCGCGTCGGCCGCGAGCGGCGGAATGGTCTGCGTGTTCATAGGCGCCTCCTTGTGCGCAGCCGGTCGACCTGGATGCTCAGGATCATCGCCGCGATGATCGCAGCGCCCAGATAGATGTCGGAAACGGTGGCCTGGGCACCGATCATCACCAGGCCATTGTTGAGCGAGGCGACCACGAACGCGCCGATCAGCGCGCCCATAACGGTGCCGGAGCCACCCAGCAGCGAGGTGCCGCCGATGACTGCCGCGGCGATCGCCTGCAAGGTAAGGAACGGGCTGCCGGCCTGCGGGTCGGCTGAGGTGAACTGGGAGGTGTTGATGATGCCGGCGAAGGCCGCACAGCCGCCGGCGATCATGAAATTATAGATCTTCATGCGGTCGGTGCGCACACCGACTTCGCGCGCGCCGATGATGTTGCTGCCGGTGGCAATCGTGTGCAGACCGAAGGTGGTGCGGTTGAGCGCCAGTGCCAGCGCCAGCACGATCAGCACCGCCCACAGGAAGGGCGTGAAGGCGGTCACGCCATGCCAGGAGAGGAGCGCATCCGACGGCTGGTAGAGGCTCTGCCCGAAGATCGCGTTGAAGGGCTGCTCGACCGGCGCTACGATCGGCTGGCTGTTGTAGATCGAGACGACGATGCCTTGCAGGAAGAACAGCATGCCCACCGTGGTGATCAGCGAGGGCACGCGGAAACGCACCGTGATGATGCCGTTGATGGCGCCGACCAGCACACCGATCAAGACGCCGACAACGGCGCCGACGGCCAGCGGCACGCCCCAGGTGACCGACATCAGCGCCATGACATAGGGCGCGATCGAGAAGATGGCGCTCAGCGAAAGGTCGATCTCGCCGGTGATCATCAGCATGACTTCGGCAGCCGCGATCAGGCCGAGCCGGCCAGTGTCGCGCAGCACGACGCTCATGAATTGCGGCGACAGGAACCCGCCATCGCTGCCGACCTGGAAATAGACCACAAGCACGATGGCGACGACGGCGATGCTGGCCTCGCGATAACGGGAAAGCAGGATGAGCAGCCTCTCCGTCATCGTCTGCGGAACCTTGACGCCAACGGCGCCCTTCCCGGCTTTTGCGATTGCGATTGGCGGCACTCTTGTCTTCCTGATTTCGAATTCTGGGCGGGGATCGGCGACGGCAGTCAGCGGCGCTCTCGCCACGTCATCGGACAATGACGTGGCGAGGGCAGGAGTTTTCGCTTGGCTGAACTGCGTCAGGTCGGCTCGACGTCGCTGCGGCCCTCGAAGCGGGACTTGCCGACATAGGCGTCGACATTGTCCTTGGTCACATAGGCCTGGCTGGTGTCGCTGTTGGCCGGACCGACGAGACCGCCCGACAGCTTGTAGAGATACATCTGCTGGACCGGCAGGAAGCCCTGCAGATAGGCCTGCTGGTCGGTGGTGAAGTTGACGTCGCCGGACTTGATGAAGTCCAGCGTCTGCGGGAAGAGGTCGAAGCCGGCCACGGCGCCGCCGGCTTTCACCAGGCCATATTTGTTGGAGATGAAACCGCAGGCATAGGTGTCGGAACCGCCGGTGCCGAACATGCCCTTCACGTCCTTGTGGCTGAGATAGTAGCTCTCGACGCGCGAGATTTCGGTTGCCGGATCCGGACCGGTGTTGACGACATCGTAAGTGACGCCGCTGCCGCTGTCCTTGATCGCCTGGATGTAGCCATCGAGGCGCGGCTGCGTGTTGAGCGAACCGGGCACGCCGATCGACAGCATGACGTGGCCGCCCTTGGGGATCAGCTTCAGCCACTTCAGCGCCGAGTTGTAGCCGGACTGATAGAGCGGCTGGCCGACATAGGACAGCCGCTTGTTGGGGCTGCCGACCGGCACGTCGGCGTTGAAGGCGACGACCGGAATGCCGGCCTGCGCGGCCATGTCGGTGGCGGCGTCGAAGGCGGTCGGATCGACCAGGCAGACCGCAATGCCGTCCGATTTCTGCGCGATCGCGGTCTGCATGGCGCTGACCATCTCGGAGACGACGTTCTTCTGCGAACCCGTCCATTGGTAGCTGCAGCCAAAGGCCGCGCAGGCGTCCTGGATGCCATAGACGGTCGGGGTGAAGAACTGGTCGAGCGTCACATGGCAGACGAAGTGGAACTTGTAGGGCTTCTTCGGCAGCCCGGCCGATGTGTCAGCTGCTTTCGCGGCGCTGACACCGCCGGCAAGTCCGGCACCCGCCAATCCGCTGGCCAGGCCGGCGGCACCGAGGCCGAGTTTGCCAGCCAGCGCAAAGGCACTGCGCCGGCTGATGGCGGCATTGACCATCTCCATCTGATTTTTCGTTTCGTCGTCCACTTGGTTCCTCCCTCTTCGTTTTGCGGGCTTGCCCACATTTGTCGTCTGGTTACATTGTTATATGACAACTTTTGTGTCAATGCTTTTTCGACACCGGATTCACGACCGGCCTTTCGCGGCCCGAGCGTGGTGCGGGAAGCCGCTTGGCCGGCACGAAGAACAGCAGCGATCACAGGAAGAGAAAATGGCTGAAATCGAATTCAGGGCTGTCGCGAAGAACGGCCTGAAGGTGACGACGATCGGGCTCGGCGGCACCGGGCTGGGCAATATGTATCGCGCCGTCGACACCGATGCCGCGGTCCAGACGGTGCACGCGGCCTATGACAATGACATCCGCTATTTCGACACAGCACCCGTCTATGGCTTTGGCGTGAGCGAGACCCGGCTTGGGCTGGCGATCAGATCCTTACCCCGCGCGGACATCGTCATCTCGTCGAAGATCGGCTACGACCTCGTGCCGATCCCGCCCGAGGAGCTTCAGCCGGCGCTGTGGGACCAGCCCGGCTCATTCCGCGCCGAGTTCGACTATTCGCGTGACGCCGTGATGCGTTCGCTCGAAGGAACGCTGAAGCGCCTCGACACCGACTATGTCGACATGGTCTCGATCCATGATCCGGACGAAGCCATTCATTTCGGCCCAGGCGAGGATCCCTATGCCAGAAGCCGTTTCAGGGAAGCGATGGACGGCGCCTATCCGGCGCTCGACGAATTGCGTTCGCAAGGCGTCATCAAGGCGGTCGGCGTCGGCATCAACCAATGGCAGATGCTGTCCGACTTCGTCGTGGCGGGTGCGTTTGACTATTTCCTGCTCGCCGGCCGCTACACCTTGCTCGAGCAGGAACCGCTGGCGACCTTGCTGCCGCTGTGCGAGCAGCGCGGCACTAGGATCATCATCGGCGGACCCTACAATTCCGGCATCCTGGCCACCGGCGCCGTCAAGGGCGCAACCTTCAACACCAGGCCGGCGCCTGAGCCGGTGCTCGAGCGCGTCCGCCGCATCGAGGCGATCTGCATCAGTCACAAGGTGTCGCTCCCGGCGGCCGCGCTTCAGTTCCCGCTCGGCCATCCCCTCGTATCAAGCGTCATTCCGGGCGCGCGATCAGCCGACGAGCTGAAACAGAACCTGGCCTATCTGCGCGAGGACATTCCGCCGGCTTTGTGGGCCGATCTCAAGCAGGCCCGCCTGATCGAAGCCGGCGCACCGGTACCTTGAGCGCCGCGCTCGGCAGCCGATAGAGCGGTTCTGCGTTTTGCCTGAAACGGTGGAACCGCACCAGGCGGTCTCGGCGCACGCCCCTCCACGATCTCAAAGACGCTGGCTGGCTTGGCGGGCGCGCTTGCGGATCTCCTGGCGAGAAATGCCGGCGTCCGCCAGCGTGCTGTCCGGCACACGCCTCAAGCTCGCAAGCGTCTGGCGATAGGCGCGCCAGCGGGCGAAACGGCGTCGAAGTTCATCCAACATGATCGTCTCCTCTGGCGCGCGGATGGCCGCGCGCCTGGTTGGTCGAAAGCGCAAAGCATCCGTGCCAAGCGCATGCGCGATCGAAGGGATTGCACTGGCTTGCTGGCCAGCTGAGGTGCTTGGGCACGGTCCCGCCAGGCAGGATTGTCCAACACCTCCAAGGCCTGCATACTTGCGTATGATGCCTGCTTCGCGCTACAGCCAGGGTCGCAAGGAGTTTTTCATTTCTGCAAAATGGATATCGGCTGGGACGATCTGAGGTTGTTTCTCGACGTTGCGCGGCTGGGTGGCCTGAGCGCGGCGACAAGAACCACGCGGCTCAGCGCAGCCACCCTTGGACGACGCGTCACCGCGCTCGAAAAGCAGATCGGCGAACCGCTGTTCGTGCGTCAGCAGACCGGCTACCGCCTGACCCCGGTCGGCGAAGAACTGCTGCGGCGCGCCGAGGACGTGGAGGCGGCAATGCAGTCGCTGACCCGCTGGCGCGAGGGAAGCCTGCCCGACCGCATTGTCCGCGTCTCGGCCGGACCATGGACCTCGGCCTTCGTTTCCGCCCATATCGGCGAGATCTGGACGGTCGATGACGGCATCAGGGTGGAACTCGTCACCACCACCGACAGGGTCGATATCGGACGCCGTGCCGCCGACATCGGCATCCGCAGCGAGCGCCCGACCGAACAGTGGCTGGCCGGCCGTCTAAGCGGCAAGGTCGCCCACGCCATCTATTCCGGACGCCACCTGATCAACGGCATCGCCGCCGGGTTGTTCGTGGGCGTCACCGGCGAAGGGGCAAACATTGCTTCGGCGCGCTGGCTGCAAGCCCATCATGGCGACCGCATCGCGGTGCGCGGCAACAACACCCATTCGGTGCGCGAACTGGTGGCCGCCGGCGCCGGCCTTTCGGTCTTCCCGTGCTTCGTCGGTGACAGCGATCCGCGGCTGGTTCGCGTCGCCCAGCCTATCCCCGAACTCGAAACAGACCAGTGGATCGTCACCCATCACGAGGAGCGTCACGCCCCGCCGGTACGAAAAGTAGCCGACCGGATCGCCACCTTGATGTGTGCGCACCAGCCGCTGTTTCGCGGCGAGACGCCGATCCGGTAAGCGGGTCGTGTAGCAAACCTGTAGCGACCGCCACACCAGCCTCAAATCGAGGCGAGCTCGGCGAGTTCGTCGACGGCTTCCTGAACACCTTGTGCAGCCGCTCGCTCGAACCACAGGCGACCGGCTGCCGGGTCGTGGTCCCCGGCAAGGCCATTGGAAAGATAGCGCCCGAGCATGAGTTGGGCCTGGCCATGTCCCCGCTCGGCGGCGGCCGTGAACCATTTCTGCGCTGCCGCCGGGTCGAGTGACAGACCCTGGCCACTCCCGTACAGGGCGCCGATCGCAAACATCGCCCCGACGTGGTCGGCGGCGGCGGCCCGCTTGAACAACTGCGCCGCAGCCACGGGCAAGGATGCGCCGCCGCGCCCATTGAGAAGCATTTCGGCAAGCGCCACCTGCGCGTCGACCATGCCGGCGTTGGCCGCCCGCTCAAACCAAAGACGGGCTTGTTTCTGGTCGGCGGCCACGCCGCGCCCATCCTGAAGCATGCGCGCATACGCATATTGCGCCTCGGCCACGCCTTCGGCCGCGCGCCTCACCCATTGCGCCGCCTGCTCCTCGTCCTTTCGCACGCCGACGCCCTGGGCAAAGCAGAGCCCGAGGTTGAAGGCTGCAACCAGATCGCCCGACGAGGCGGTCGCCTCGAACCATCCGGCAATGCTGGCGCGGTCGCGGTCGTCAGGCTCGCCTGCCCCTTCGAGGACCAGATTGGCAAAGTCGACCTGCGCTTCCTGATTTCCCGCATTTGCGGACGTGCGCAGCCAGCGCGCTCCCTCCTCGACGTCCTGGGCGACACCGTTTCCCGAGAGATAGAGCGATGCCAAGGCGCGGGCGGCGGCCTGATGGCCTGCATCGGCCGCGCGTCGATACCACGTCGCGGCCTCCGCATAGTCCGGCTGCGAACTCTTCACATAGCGATCGCCGAGACGGTAGGCTGCCTCTATATTTCCCGCCAATGCGGCGCGCCGCAGCCACGCCTCGCCGGCCGCGATATCCTGACCCGCAAGGCCACCATCGATGAGCCCCAATCCCAACCGGAACTGGGCCGAGGGAAGGCCTTTCTCCGCAGCAAGCTGATACAATCGCGCCGCTGCCGCTCGATCGACCGGCACGCCGCGCCCATGCTCGGTCAGCACCCCAAGGAGGTAGATTGCGGTGGGCAGGCCCGCGTCGGCAGCGCGTCGAACCTCGGCGGCAATCTTGTCTGCCTGCCCAGGTTGCCTGCGCCGGGCGAGCGAAAGAGCAAGGCCCAGGCATCCCTCGGGGCAGCCGGCAGCCGCGGACTTCTCATACCAGCCATGCGCCGCATCGAGGTCGCGCATCGCTTCGGGGCCTCTGCTGAGGATATAGCCGAGGATTGCCTGCCCGGTCGGGGAGCCGGCTTCGGCTGCCTTTTTGGCGAGACCGAGCGCTGGCGCGAATTCCGGCTGCCGCGAGGAATCCCGTTCGAACAGGCTTTCCGATCCGATGCGATTGCCGTCGGGCTCCTGTGTCGCCAGTCCAGCCACGTAAAGCGCGGCGAGAAGCGACTGCGCATCGGGGCTGCCGTGATCGGCCGCTCGCCGCAGCCAGCGCGCGCCTTCCGACCGGCTCGGCGGCACACCCAAACCTTCGAGATAGCAACGAGCGACCCGGTATTCGGCCTCGGTGATGCCGGCGCGTGCGGCAATTGCCATCAGCGGAAAGGCTTCTGAAGGCTTGCCACTGTCGGAAAGCTTTATCGCCCGGCGCAACACCAGCGCCGGCGGGGCAAGGGCAGTCAGCCGGTCAAGGATTGCCATCGATGCGAGAACTCATACCTCCGTTTGTCGCGGCACGGCACCCAAGCCTATGGCTCCCGCATCGCTTCCTGGCCTACGGGGAGCACGGCGCCGAGAATGTACTTGAGCACGGTGCGGCGGCCGACCTTGACGTCGGCGGTCACCGGCATGCCAGGGCTGATCGTGAAACCGGCGGGCACGCCATGGAGGGCGACCTGGTCGATGGAAATCTGCGTGCGATAGAACAGGTCAGCGTCCTGGGGCAGCATGGCCAACGAGCTGTTCGGGTCGCGCGCTTGTTCGCGAGCCGAGAAAGAATCCGGGCTGACCGCGCGCACAGTGCCGTGAGCGACGCCATATTGCGAATATGGAAACGTGTCGAACTTGATGGCCACTGGATCGCCGACATGGACGAACCCACTACTGCGACCGACAATGTTCGTCTCGATCTCCAGCACCGCGTCGTCCGGCACCAGCGTGATCAATCGGTCGCCGGACTGCAGGATCGAGCCGACGGAGACCTTGGCTACCGACTGGACGATGGCATCCGCCTCGCTCTTCAGCTCGACCAGCTGTTTGCGCAGCTTCGCCTTGTTGAGAAGCTCACGGGCGTCGGACATGCGCGATCCCGCCTCCGACAGGCCTTGCGAGACTTCGGCGCGCCAGCTCTGGATGTAGCCATCGCGGTCGGCGGACACCGTCGCCTGCTGTCGCTTGGCGGCTTCCGATGTCTGCAAGGCATTGCCGAGCGCCCGGGACATTTCCGCCGAGTTGTCCTCGGCCAGAAGCGTGTTGAGGCGGCTCCCCACCTGTCTTTCTTCCAGTTGCTTGCGCATCTGTTCGATCGAGGCCGCGACGGCCAGCCGCTGGCGGTAGCCGTCAGCATCGGACTGGGAACGCGAGATCACGGAACTGAGTTCATCGCTCTGCCGGTCGAAACTGGCCAGCTTGGCGTCGTAGACGGCTTTGCGGCGATCATAGATTGACGCCTGCAGGGTCCAACTCGGGTCCAGGCCGTCATAGTTGAAGGGCTTGCCGTCGGCCTCCGCTTTCAACCGCGCCACTTCGGCTTCAAGCGTCGAAACCTGTGTCGCCAGCGCAGTGAGGTCAGCCGAGGCGAAGGTCGCATCGAGGCGGGCAAGGGTTTGACCGGCTCGCACGCGCTGTCCTTCGCGCACCTCGATCGAGCGCACGATCGCTGTCTCGAGCGGCTGCACCACGATGTTTGGCGATTGCGACACCACGAGCCCTCTGGTGGTGACGACCTGATCGACCGGTATGATCCCTGCAAGTGTTATCAGGGCGATGACCATGCTCGTGATGATCCAGACGACGCCGCGCGCCATTCGCGGAACAGGCGCATTGGCGATAGCCGTCGACGGCCACTGGAATTCCAGGATGGCGGGCATCGTCGGATCGCTCGGTTCTGTCCGGCGCCGGCGGGCGGGAAGGCTGGATTGGGTGATGCTGATGCTGCTCATGGGGCGCCCCGAAGCCGATGCTCAAACAAGTCGCGGCGGCACAGCGGCCAGACGGCCGTGGCGGCTGTCGAGATGCCGGTTCTGCTGCAACCAAAGCTGGCGGTAGACCGCGCATCGTTCGAGCAGGGTCGCATGCGGCGCGACATCAAGGACCTTGCCCTGATCCATGACCAGGATCTGGTCGCACTCGGTCAGCGAGGAAAGCCGGTGCGAAACGATAATCATCGTGCGGCCCCTGGCGATGCGCATGAGATTGGCGCTGACCACCGCCTCGCTCTCCGGGTCGAGCGCGCTGGTCGCCTCGTCGAGGATCAGGACGGTCGGATCGTGGATGAGCGCGCGCGCGATCGCCAGCCGCTGCTTTTGACCACCCGACAGGTTGGGCGAACCTTCCTCGATATAGGTGTCATAACCGTTCGGCATGCGTTCGATGAACTCTTCGGCGCCAGCAAGGTGAGCGGCTCGCATGGCGTCGGAAAGGGTCAAGCCGGGACGCCCGGCGATGATGTTGTCACGAATCGAGCCGCGGAAAAGGAAATTATCCTGGAGGACCACGCCGAGCCCCTGGCGAAGGTGGCGCAGGTTGATTTCCTTGAGGTCGACGCCGTCCAGCTTGAGAAAACCGCTGTAATCGCGATTGATCCCCTGCAGCAGCCGCGCAATCGTCGATTTTCCTGAACCGCTGCGCCCGACGATACCGAACATCGTCCCTGCCGGAATGTCGAAGCTGACCCGGTCGAGCGCGGGCGTCTTGGTGGCGATGTAGGTGAAGGTCAGGTCACGGAAACTGATCTCGCCAACGAGCTTCGGCCTCAGGCCAGTGGAATTCGAACTGCTTTCCAGCGGTCGGTTGAGGACGGATCCCGCCTCGCCGATTGCCGCCCCGACCTCCTCGAAGTCCTCGACCAGTCGAGCAAGGCCGACGAGAGGCTGCGCGACGCGCTGGGCGATCATCATGAATGCGAACAGGCTGCCGATCATGTACCCGGACCTGTCGCTCATCGCGAGATAAGCTCCGATCAGCATGGTGCCCAGAACCATCGCACGCTCGATCGGCGTGACGAGCGTCTGCGGCCAGTTGGCGAGCTGCCCGAAGGCAAGGCGCGCCCTGCCCGCATCCGCCACCCGCTCGTCCCAAAGCGCCTTGCGTTGCGGTTCGAGACCGAGCGCCTTCACCGTCTTGATGCCGACGACGGTTTCGCCGAGCGCCGCCGCCTTCCAGGTCTCCGCGTCGACCACCTGCTGGTAGCTGCGGCGCATTGGTCCGAGAAAGGCGAAGATGATCAACATGATCACTACCGCGCAGGCAAGCACCATCCAGCCCAACGTAGCGTTGATGTAGAACATGACCGGGATCAGCACGCAGAGCGTGATCAGATCCAGGAACGTGCTGAGGAGTTTTCCGGTCAGGAACTCGCGGATGCGATAGATCTGCGCGAGGTGGTACATCGTCTCGCCGGCCGGATGACGCTCGAAATAGTCGAGTGGCAGACGCAGGAGCCTGCTGAAGACATGCAGGTTCAGTTTGGTGTCCAGCCGGGCACCGACAACGTTGATGATGAGCCGTCGGGCGTGACCGAGGAGCGTCTCGTAAACGAACATGACGGCAATTATGGCCGACAGGAGCACGAGGGTCGAAACGCTGTTGAACTGCAGCACCTTGTTGACCAGCGTCATGACGATGAGAGGCGGCAGAACGGTAAGGACGCTGAGCGTGAACGAGGCGATACCGATGTCACGCATGGAACGGCTTTCGAACCGTACCAGGTCGATCAGCCAGCGGAGGGTGAAAGGCGCATCGGCGGCGATGTAGGATCGCGCCGGACGCAACAGCACCGCCTCACCCGCCCACACCTGCGACAGCCGCAACTCGTCAATGGCGATGGCTTCGGCATCGTCGGGCGCGTCCGCGCTCTTGAGGAAGACGACATTCCGCTCCGGGCTGGCCCCGGTGAGGAGACCCGCGCCACCGTCATTGAACAGCAGGACGACCGGGCCAGTGTGCTCGAAACGCAGGAGATGCGACCAGCGGATGCGAAGCGCGCGCGACCACATGCCGCCGCTCTGGGCCCATTGCGAGAGATCAGCCGCGTTTGGAACCGGGTTTGCGCTCGCCACCCTGAACTCGTTCGGGTCGAGTTCGACGCCATGATAGCGCGCGACCCGTAGCATCGCCGTGAGGCGCGGCCCGATCCGGTCGAACTCGGCGGGTCCGCCGGGGATCCTCGCCGCCTCGCTCTCGCTGCCAACCTTGCCGGTCGCGTCCGCGTCTGCGCGGATCGGGATTGGCCCGGCTTCGGCGTTCAGAGGTACGCTCACCATGCACTTCCCCTCCGACCCGCTAGCGAGGGTTCAAGGATGCCCCGGGCAAGCCGTCCCAGCCGGGACTTCCGGCAAAGCCCAGTATATTCCGAACGGGCCGGCCGCACGAGCCCTTTGTCCGCCTGGAAATGGTGAACGCGCGGCCCTTGCGTTCTAGCAAGGGCCGCGCGTTCTTTCTGCAACCTGCACTCAGTCATTCGGCTTCAGAATATCCTTCATTGCCTTCTTCAGCGTGTCGTCGGTGCTGGCGTATCCGGCGCCTTGCTTGCCCTTGTCCGAAGTCAAGTCGGACGTTGCGCCGGATGTCTTGTTCTGATTTGGACCAAAGCCCTTGATCGTGTTGAGAACGTTCAAGAGATCGGTCGTCACCGAACCTCCGGCCAGGCCGACGAGTTGCTGGAACGAGGCATGGCCGTGGGTGTCGCTGCTGGTCGGGCCGGATTGCAGGAACTGCTTGGAGTCCTTGAGCCCGAGGGAGTTGGCCGTGACGGTGGCTTTGTGACCAGGGCCGTTTTCGCCATTGTTATTGTTCCCGGAACCACCAGGTGCATCCTGATCTCCATTGCCAAAGCCGTTATTGCCATGGTCGCGGTCACCGGTCCCACCGCCCGAGCCGGTCGCTCCGGTCGCACCTGTCGAGCCGGCCGAGCCAGTTGCACCAGTCGAGCCGGTTGCTCCAGTCGAGCCTGTCGAGCCGGTTGCGCCAGTCGAGCCGGTCGAGCCTGTCGAACCGGTCGCTCCGGTCGCTCCCGTATCGCCAGTTGCACCTGTGGCTCCGGTCGAGCCAGTCGCACCGGTATCACCGGTAGCTCCAGTCGAGCCCGTCGCTCCAGTCGCACCGGTATCGCCGGTCGCTCCAGTCGCGCCGGTATCACCAGTTGCTCCAGTCGAGCCAGTCGCTCCAGTCGAGCCAGTCGCTCCGGTATCGCCGGTCGCTCCGGTCGAGCCAGTTGCTCCGGTCGAGCCAGTCGCGCCGGTATCACCAGTTGCTCCGGTGGAGCCAGTCGCCCCGGTGTCACCAGTCGCACCAGTCGAGCCGGTTGCACCTGTCGCTCCAGTCGCGCCGGTATCACCAGTCGCTCCGGTCGAGCCGGTGGCTCCAGTCGAGCCTGTCGCGCCGGTTTCACCAGTCGCACCAGTCGCGCCGGTTTCACCAGTCGCGCCGGTTTCACCAGTCGCCCCGGTCGAGCCAGTTGCTCCGGTTGCTCCAGTCGAGCCTGTCGCTCCGGTTTCACCAGTTGCTCCAGTCGAGCCAGTTGCTCCGGTTTCACCAGTTGCTCCAGTCGAGCCTGTCGCTCCGGTTTCACCAGTTGCCCCGGTCGAGCCAGTTGCTCCGGTTTCACCAGTTGCTCCAGTCGAGCCTGTCGCTCCGGTTTCACCAGTTGCCCCGGTCGAGCCAGTTGCTCCGGTTGCTCCAGTCGAGCCTGTCGCTCCGGTTTCAC